>DATGQR010000316.1:0-3163 GCA_035304105.1 Thermomicrobiales bacterium
CACCGTCAGCCTGGACGACGGCGAGGAGGTGCGGGTGATCGCCCGGTTCGACGGCTATCCCGGGAAGTATGTCTTTCACTGCCACAACCTGGAGCGCGAAGACATGATGATGATGGCGAACTTCGAGGTGGTGTGAGCTGCTTGCCACCGTACGCGAACGGTAAACAGAGCGAGAGCCGCTCGCCAAAGGGTCGCAGGGGCGCCCCGGCGCGCAGCCGGACCCCCTCGCCTCAATGACATTCCTGGAGGTACGGTACAGATGCCAATCACACGTCGCGGCCTGCTCAAGGCGGGGCTGACCGGCGCGTTCGGGCTGGCGCTGCCGGTCGCGCGACTGGCGGGGCCGATCTCGCGCATGATCGAAGCCGGCGCGGTGAGCAGTCCGGATGTGGCGCGCTTTGAGGTCCCGCTGCCAGTGCCTCAAGCGATCGAGCCGAGCAGCCGCGAGGCTGATACCGACTACTACACGATCACCCAGCGCGAGGCGCGGGTCGAGATCCTGCCCGGCTACCAGACGACGATCTGGGGCTACGAAGGCAGCTTCCCCGGGCCGACAATCGAGGCGCGGAGCGGCCGCAAGGTCGTCGTCAAAATGCGCAACGAGCTGCCGGTCCCGACGGTCACGCACCTGCACGGCGGGGTGACGCCACCGGAGAGCGACGGCTACCCGCTGGACCTGACGCTGCCGCTGGGCTTCGACCTGGGCAAGCTGGAGCCGCACGTCGCCCACGCGACGCGCGTGCGGGCCGACCGCTGCATCGAGGGCGCGCGCACCCACGTCTACCCGAATCAGCAGCGCGCGGCCATGCTCTGGTACCACGACCATCGCAGCGACTTCACCGGGCCGCAGGTCTACAAGGGGTTGGCCGGGCTGTACATCATTCGCGACGAGATCGAGGACGAGCTGGAGCTGCCCTCCGGCGAGCGCGAGGTGCCCCTGATGATCGCCGACCGCATCTTCGACGAGGACGGCGGACTGTACTACCCGTCGGTGGACGACTCGCTGCTGGGCCAGCCGGGCGTGCTGCCGAACTTCGCCGACGGCGTCAAGGGCGACGTCATCCTGGTCAACGGCGCGCCCTGGCCGCGGCTGGAGGTCGTGGGCGGGCTCTACCGGCTGCGGTTCCTCAACGCCTCGAACGCGCGCATCTACGAACTGGCGCTCGACCCGCCGCCGGAGACGGGATCGTCCTTCGTCCAGATCGGCAGCGACGGCGGACTGCTCGAGCGGCCGCTGGGGCACGACCGGCTGCGGATGTCCCCGGCCGAGCGCTTCGACGTGCTGGTCGATTTCGGCGCCTACCAGCCGGGGACGGAGGTGACGCTGCGCAACCTGCGCGGCACGGGGCGGACGGCCGAAGTCATGCGCTTCGCGGTGATGCGCCGGGCCTCGGAGGACTTCAGCCCGCCCGCGCGGCTCGCGCCCCCGGAGGAAAACGCCCCGCGCCCCGAGGAGGCGGTGCGGACGCGGGATTTCCAGTTCACCGGCCATCTTTTCGGCGGGGTGTCGACGATCAACCTGCGGCCGTTCGACCCGGACCGGATCGACGCCCGGCCGAAACTGGGCGCGACCGAGATCTGGAACCTGCGCGCCGACCCGGAGCACCCGGTGCATATCCACCTGGCGCATTTCCGGGTGCTGTCGCGGGACGGCGGCCCGCCGAGTCCCTACGACGCGGGCTGGAAGGACACGGTGCTCGTTCCGGGCGGCAACGTGCGCGTGCTGCTGCGCTTCGACGGCTACCGCGGCCGGTACGTGTTCCACTGCCACAACCTTGAGCACGAAGACATGATGATGATGGCGAACTTCGAGGTGGTGTGAGATGTTCCCGGTAAGCCTGCTCACAATTCGCCTGGCGGCCGCGGCCTGCGCGTTGACCGCGCAGCTCGTGCACCTCTGGGTGCTGCCCGGCGAATTCATCACCTGGCCGCTGCGCGGGACGTTCTTCCTGATCGTCGCGATGGTCCAGGGGGCGCTCGCCGTCTCGCTGGCGCTCGGACCCGGCCGGTTGACGCTCTGGCTGGGGGCGCTGTTCAACGCGCTGGTCGTCGCCGTCTGGCTCTTCACCCGCGCGGTCGGCGTGCCGACGATGGTCGTCTTCATCCGGGAGCCGTTCGGCTGGCCGGACGCGATCGCGACGGCCGCCGAACTCCTGTTGATCACACTCTCAGTGTCGTTGCTCGTCCTGCGCCGCCAGGGCGGTGACGTCGTACATCGAACGGAGCCCCTGCATGCTTGACATCCTGATCCTCGCCGCGCTGTTGCTGGTGTTCGTGGCGGCGCTGATGCGCTGGCGCTCGGGCAGCGTGGCCGCTGGCTGGGCGACGGTCCTGAGCGGCGCGCTACTGCTCGGGTTCGTCATGTGGTGGTACGTCCTCAACGTCAACGTTCTGGGCTGAGATAGCAGCGTGACAATCAGCGTACGACCATCTAATCCCTGCCCGCGATCTTGGCGACGTTCACTATCTCAAGCGAATCACTAAATAATTCCGATTTTCTGGTATGCTACTCTCATTGCCGCAACGATGCGGGCCCATACTTTCGAGAGGAGGTAGCATGGGCGCGATTTCCGTCAGATCGCTGACCAAGACCTACGGCAACGGCGTCGAAGCGTTGCGCGGGGTGTCGTTCGAAGTCGAACAGGGTGAGATCTTCGGACTGCTCGGGCCCAACGGAGCGGGCAAGAGCACGACAGTGCGCATCCTGGCGACGCTGACCCGGCCGGGCGGCGGCGAAGCCTACGTCGGCGGGCACAACGTCGTCACCGATCCGGCGGGCGTGCGGCGCAGCATCGGCTACGTGGCTCAGGCGTCGGGCGTCGATCCCTACGGCACCGGGCGTGAGAACTTGATGCTGCAGGCGCACATCCTGCGCGTGCCGTCGAGCCGCGCGCGGGCGCGGGTCGACGAGCTGCTGGAGTGGGTCGGGCTGACCGAAGCCGCGAACAAGCTGGTCCACACCTACTCCGGCGGGATGAAGCGCCGGCTGGACATCGCCATGGGCCTGGTGCATGAGCCCTCGATCCTCTTCCTGGACGAGCCGACCACCGGGCTGGACCCGGAGACGCGCGCCGCGCTCTGGCGCGACCTGGACGAGCTGCGCCGGGACCGCAGGCTGACTGTGCTGCTGACGACCCATTACCTGGAGGAGGCCGACCACCTC
>DATGQR010000317.1:0-2067 GCA_035304105.1 Thermomicrobiales bacterium
GGGCCGCAAGATCGGCCACGTCACCGTGCGCAGCGACGACCCAAGGATCGTCGAGGCCGGCCGCGCCGCGCTTGAAGAGCTGATCGCCGCCGCGACCGGCGAGGCAGCGCCAGCGGGCTAACAGGTCGATCGACGATACAGGAAATCGAAACCAGGCACTTGTGCCCTACCCCTGTGGGGCTGGTATGGGTTCCTGGTCCGCCCCCTCTGTTTGAAGAAGGTCGCGCTTTATCCCCCGTAAGCGAGGGCGCGGCCGCGGGGGGTCACGCGGAAGCCGCCGGAGCGGCCGAGGGATGGGGAGATTTCCTCGATATAGCCGCCGTCGATGAGCACGCGATAGTCGCGCTCATCGAGCATCGCGGCCGGCTCGATGAGATCTTGCTCCATTGACATGAAGTCACCAGCGTAGCGAAAACCGCCATCGTGACAGATCATCTCGTCATCGCTCAACTCAGCTTCGCAGAGCGTCCGCAGCAGGCTCGCGAGGCGCCCATTTTCGTGATTCTGGCGGTCCAAAACGCACCTCTCAGATCATGGATGGATGGTAGAATAAGTCTCTCAAATCCCTCGATTCCATGCCAGTTGAGCGTGCATTTCTGTCACAGATCGTGTATGATTTAGAACATCTGTTCTGCACGGGCAGAACGCCAGTCGCTCTGGTGATGAGTCGTAACTCGAAGGAGTGTAATGCGATGAGCGGCAACACCACGAAGACCCAGTCGAAGGCTTCGGCCCAGCCCCGTACGTTCAATCCCAACGAGCATATGCGCGTATTCGAGCGGCGTCAGCGCCAGCTGGATGGCAGCTATCAGACTGTGCGCGTCGACTATCTCGACGTCAAGTGGCGCATCGTCTGGTTCCGCACCGAACACCCGAACGGCTCGATCGAGACGCGCCTGCTCTCCGAGCCGGGTGTCTCGCCGGCCGTCGTTCAGGCGACGGTGACGCTGGAAAATGGCGTGACGGCGACCGGCTTCGGCCAGTGTGGCCAGGATGACTGGAGCGACTGGCTGGAGAAGGCCGAGACGCGCGCCATCGGCCGCGCCCTCGCCCTGCTCGGCTACGGCACCCAGTTCTGCGAGGACTTCGACGAGGTCATCTCCGACTCGCCGGTCGAGTCGCCGGCCCGCAGCCGCAATGGCCGGGCGCGCAACGCCCAGCCGGCCGCCGCGAGCCAGGCTTCGCTGCCGGCTTCGGGTGGCGATCCGATGACGCCGAACCAGCAGAAGTACCTCTTCTCGCTGGCGCGCGAGGCGGGCGTCCCGAACGACGAGCTCGAAGAGATCGTCCACGAGCGCTTCGGCCACGGCCTCAGCGATCTGCTCAAGAATGAGGCCAGCGCGCTGATCGGCTCGCTTCAGGAGCTGCGCGACGAGCGCATGCTCAACGACGCAGCCTAGTACTCGATAACTCCTACCCTTCCCATTTGCTCGGAGAGCCCGTCCGTTGTGGCCCGGACGGGCTCTCCCGTTCAGTCCGCTCGATTTCCAACCTCCAGATCTCCGGCCCGCTAGAGCCCTGCTCCCGGGCCACGAGGGCAGGGCCGACGACCCGGACCGGCGGCGCGCCTCTTGACATCCGATCCCAGTCGTCGCAACGTGTACCTCATCGAATCCGGTCCGACACTTACGTGAAAGACGGCGACTGATGAAGGTGCGCGCTGCCGGCCGCTCGGCCGTATTCTCGATTGCCCTGTGCTTGCTGATCCTGGCGTCCGGCCTCGGCGCAGGCGACGCGCGTTCCGCCACGGGCGCGCCGGCGCTGCCGCTCAGCGTCCGGAGCGCGCTGGCCGTCCCGCACGTACCGGGGCAGATCATCGTGCGCTTCGCCGACGACGTCATCGAGGAGGAGCAGAAGAACGCGCTGGCCACCGGCGAGCTGACCGAGCTGCAAGCCTTCGAGGAGATCAACGCCAAGCTGGTCGAGACGAGCGCCGAGGACCTTGAGTACGTCCTGGCAGAGCTGAACCTCGACCCGCGCATCGAGTACGCCGAGCCGAACATCCTGCTACAGCTCGAGAGCATTCCAAGCGACCCGCAGTTTCCCCAGCAATGGAGCCTGGAGAAC
>DATGQR010000318.1:0-5388 GCA_035304105.1 Thermomicrobiales bacterium
GATCGCGTTGCTCAGCAACTCCATCTGGCGCGTGACTTCCATGCGCAGCTGGGGAGCTTCCAGCGTGCGGCGCAGCCCACGGGCGGCCGAGGTGACGGCCGCGGCGATACGCTCACGCATCTCCGTGGAGAGCGGGTCGGCGCCCGGCATCAAGCCGGGGTCGAGCGGGCCCGCGACCAGCAGGTCGGCGCTCAGGTCATCGAAGGCGGCGTAAAAGTAGGCTTGACCATCGACCTCGAACCAGCCGGCGTCCCGCTGGCTGGTTCGCAGCGCCCGGCGCGCCGCCTCGCGGACGGCGCGGGCATGTTGCGCGGTCGAGTCAACCGGCACGCCCAGGCTGACCGTCAGGGAGTGGGCGATCGCGTCGATGGCCGACACAGGCTACTCCGGGGCTTCTAGCCGGTAGCCCATTCCCGGGTAGGTCTTGATGATCGATTCCTCGGGCTGGTGGGGCTCCAGCTTGGCGCGCAGGCGGCTCACCCAGGTGCGCAGATAGTAGGTCTCGTCACGGAATTCAGGCCCCCAGATGCGCGACAGCAGCTCGCTGTGGCGCATGACGCGACCGGCGTTGGAGGCCAGCTGATAGAGCAGTTCCCACTCGGTGCGGGTCAGGTGCACCTCTTCGCCGCCGAGCGTCACCAGGCGTCGATCCAGGTCAATCACCAGGTCGCCGTAAACCAGACGCTCATGCTCCTGCGGGACATCGTCGGAGACGCGGCGCAGCACGGCGGCGACGCGCGCGGCCAGCTCGTCGGGGTTGAATGGCTTGGTGATGTAGTCGTCGGCGCCGGAATCGAGCCCGCGAATCGTGTCCGCCGGGCCTGAGCGAGCCGTCAGGAAGATGATCGGCACGTCGGAGAAGGTGCGGATCTGGCGCATCGTCTCGTAGCCGTCGATGCCGGGCATCATGACGTCGAGGAGCACAATGTCGGGGCGCTCCTCCTCGCACATCTGCACGGCCTCCTCACCGTTGGTGGCCGTGATGACCGTGTAGCCGTCGGCGTTGAGGCGCGCACGCACCAGCCGCAGGATAGGTGGCTCGTCATCGACTGCCAGGACGAGTTGTCGTTGCTGCATCGCGTCGCCCCCGAATAACGCGGGCTCTAAACCCGCGAACTCTTACCCATGCGAGCCCGCGCGGCCGCGTGAGGCGGCGGCAGGCCGTATTGTTACGCCATTGTAACGCCCTGCGCGCCAGCCGTTGTCCGGCTGTTGCGTCCGGCTCGTTAGGCTACAGATAGCCGAGAGCCTAGCGGCCCGTACTGGCCGCCCGTACGCACCTTCACTCGACCCCGCATCGACGGGCGGGGCTCCCCGGCACAACCTTGCACACATGCGCGCTGGAGGAATACTGTGGAATCGAACACACTCACACTTATCAAGCGGCCGTCAGGCGGCTCCACGCCCAGCCTGCGGCGCATCGACCCCGATGCCCTGGCAAGCCTACGCGACCTGAAGAACGACTATTTCCTGTTGGTCGAGCCGCCCCGGCACCCCGGCCCGGCAGACATCCACACCTGGGAGCGCTGGCCCGGCGCGATGCTGGTGACACTCGATAGCCATCCCATCGACGCGCCGCCCAACTTCGCGCGCCTGATCGCAGCCACGGGCAACCCGGGGAGGATCAGGGTTCTCGCCGAGTGGGTCGCCGAGCTGGCCGCCCCGCTGGATTCCCACGTCTATCTGCTGGTAACGCTGGAGCAGCACGACGAGGCGGACGACGCTGACCTGATGGCCGAATATCAGTTGGCTCAGGAGCAGCTAGCCGAGATCGCTTCCAGCCTGCGCCTCCTGGGCATCCACACCAACTGGGAGGTGCGCTTCGGCGAACTGGGCGAGGAGGTGGCCACGCTGGCCAGGACGACCGGCACCGAGGTGGTGGCGCTCGACCGCCCCGGCGCCGACGGACCGCAGTGTGACGTCAATCGCGTCTACCGCTACCTGGAGCGGAATGGCCCACGCCTTCACCTGCTGGTCAAGCCCGCCGACGAGAGCAGATCCAATGGTAAACCGCGCTAGCGGTTCGGTAGCGTTAGGGCGTCGAACCTCAACGCCTGCTGAATCGAGGATGGCCATCGAGCTTGCCGAGATCATCGCGCGCCTGAGCGACCCGGCGTTCTATCCGGGCGCGACGGGCGTGCGCGTCGAGGAAACCCATGCCTCGGCCGTTTTCATCACTGGCAACGACGTCTACAAGCTCAAGAAGCCGGTCGATTTCGGCTTCCTGGACTATTCCACGCTCGAGCGCCGTCGCGAGATGTGCCGGCTGGAAGTCGAACTGAACCGGCGGCTGGCTCCCGACATCTACCTGGGCGTCGTCCCGCTGGTGCTGGCCGGCGGGCAGCTCCGGCTGGGCGGCGACGGCGAGATCATCGACTACCTGGTACACATGCGGCGCCTGCCAGACGAAGCCTCGCTGCGGACGCTGGCACTGGCCGACGCCGTCGACGACGCCACAATCGACCGCATCGCCCGGAAGATCGCCAGCTTCCACCTGGAGGCGGCGCGCGGACCGGAGATCGACCGGCGCGGCACGCCCGAGGCGGTGGCCGGCAACGTCGAGGAGAACTTCGAGCAGATCCAGCCCTACATCGGGCGGACCATCTCGCCGGAGAGCTACGCAACGATCGCGGCCAGCGCGCGCAACTTCCTGGCGGAGCGGAGGGAGCTGTTGGAGGCGCGCGTGGCCGCTGGCATGATCCGCGACGGGCACGGCGATATTCGCTGCGACCACGTTTACCTGCACGGCGGCGTCCAGATCATTGACTGCATCGAGTTCAACGAGCGCCTGCGCTACGGCGACGTCGTGGCCGACATCGGCTTCCTGGCGATGGATCTCGACGCTTTGAACCGCCCCGATCTCAGCGACCGGCTGATCGACACCTACACCCGGGAGACGGGCTGGGACGTGGCCTCCGTGCTCGATTTCTACCGCTCCTACCGCGCCGTCGTGCGCGGCAAGGTAACCTCGTTCCGGCTGGACGAGCCCGGCCTCGGCACGCAGGAGGCCGTCGCCATCACCCGCGAAGCGCAGCGCTTTTTCCACCTCGCCCACCGCTACAGCGTCGGCGACCGCGGCCCGCGACTGCTGATCACCTGCGGACTGAGCGGCACCGGCAAGAGCACGCTGGCGGCGGCGCTGGCCGAAATGCTGCCAGCCAGGCGCATCGACTCAGACTCCACTCGTAAGCACCTGGCCGGCCTGGAGCCGACCGCCCGCCGGGAGGAAGCCTACGGCGCGGGTATCTACGCGCCGGGCATGTCGGAACGCGTCTACCAGGCGCTGCTGGACGCCGCGAGCGAGCAACTGGACCGCGGCCGGACGGTGATCCTCGATGCGACCTACATCCGCCAGCGCGACCGCCTGGCCGCCCGCGAGCTGGCCCGCCGCCACGGCGCGCGCTTCGCGATCCTCCACCTGACCGCCCCCGAGGAGGTCATCCACGAGAGACTGGTGGCCCGCAGCCGCGACCCGCAGCGCGTCTCAGACGCCCGCTGGGAGACCTACCTCGCCCAGCGCGATTCCGCCGACCCGCTGGACGGTTTCGCGCCCGAAGAAGTCATGGAGATTGATGCCGCGCGGCCCATCCCCGAGCAGACTCGCCACGTCCTCGCCCAACTCGAAACGGCAGCCGCCAGCGGCTGACAGCCAGCGAAACGCGCTGTCACCTGGGCGGCTGGTGGCAAGCACGGCCGGGCGCATTCGCAACCCCGCCGTATCGCCCGCGTGTATCCCGACACACCGCGACGCGGCGGGGCGAATCGCTATACTGAGGGGACATGACGCGCACGTAATGACGATCCGCGTAACGCGGAATACTGGCGTGGTTGGGGGCACATGGCACGCAAATCGGATGGACGACGCCGCGCAGTCATCGAAGGGGTCTACCCGGAAATAGACTGCGGCCGCTACCCGATCAAGCGCGTCGTCGGCGAAGAGGTCAACGTGGAGGCCGATATCTTCACCGACGGCCACGACGCCCTCTCCGCGATGCTGCTGTTCCGCACCGCTGAGGCCAGGCAATACCGCTCCGTTGAGATGCAGCCCATCGGTCCTCACAAGCCCGATCGCTGGACGGCCAGCTTCAAGATCGAGGAGATCGGCAAGTACTTCTACACGATCTGGGCCTGGGTGGACCACTTCAAGACCTGGGCGCGCGATTTGGAGAAGCGCATCGAGGCCGGGCAGGACATCGCGGTCGACCTGCTGATCGGCGCGGAGCTCGTCGAGGCCACCGCCTGGCGCGCGCCGGAGGAGAACCGCGAGGGACTGCTGCGCGTGGCCGAGCAATTGCGCGGGGCGGACGCCGAGACGGCGACCGGGCTGCTCACCCCCCAGCTGATCAAGCTGATGACGATCTATGCCGACCGTTCGCACGCGACCAAGTACGAGAAGGAGCTGACCGTCTGGGCCGAGCCGGTGCTGGCGCGCACCGGCGCATGGTACGAGCTGTTCCCGCGCTCCTGGTCGCGGGAGCCGGGCAAGCACGGCACCTTCATGGACGTCATCGCCCAACTCCCCTATGTCCGGGACATGGGCTTCGATGTGCTCTACCTGCCGCCGATCCACCCGATCGGCGTGACCCACCGCAAGGGGAAGAACAACACCATCGTGGCCGAGCCGGGCGACGTCGGCAGCCCCTGGGCGATCGGCTCGGCCGAGGGCGGCCACAAGTCGATCCACCCACAGTTGGGCAGCCTCGAGGATTTCAAGCTGCTGGTCGAGACGGCCCGCGGCCAGGGCATCGAGGTGGCGCTGGACATCGCCTTCCAGTGCTCGCCCGACCACCCCTACGTCCACGAGCACCCGGAGTGGTTCCGCAAGCGCCCGGACGGCACGATCCAGTACGCCGAGAACCCGCCGAAGAAATATCAGGACATCTATCCCTTCGACTTCGAAACCGAGCACTGGCGCGAACTGTGGGACGAGCTGAAGAGCATCGTCGACTACTGGATCGACCAGGGCGTGCGCGTTTTCCGGGTCGATAACCCGCATACCAAGCCGTTCCGCTTCTGGGAATGGCTGATCGCCGACGTCAAGGAGCGCCACCCGGAGATTATCTTCCTCTCGGAAGCCTTCACCCGGCCGCGGGTGCTGGAGAATCTGGCCAAGCTGGGGTTCACGCAGTCATACAACTACTTCCCGTGGCGCAACACGGCCTGGGAGATCCGCGAATATCTCACCGAGCTGACCCAGACCGAGGTGGCCGAGTACCTGCGGCCCAGCCTGTGGCCGAACACGCCGGACATCCTGACCGAGTACCTGCAGTTCGGCGGTCGGCCGGCCTTCATCGCGCGCTTCGTGCTGGCGGCCACGCTAGGGGCCACCTATGGCATCTACGGCCCGGCCTTCGAGCACATGGACAACGAGCCGCTGGAGGCGGGCCG
>DATGQR010000319.1:0-10253 GCA_035304105.1 Thermomicrobiales bacterium
GAGCATCATGTCGAAGACGTGGACGTTGATCGTGAACTCCGGCGTGGCGTTGCGCAGCAGCGGGTCGAGCGTGTTGGCGTCGACGCCCTGCATGATGACGATCTCGCCGGTCGGCTCGGCGCCGGAGCCGGAATCGTCGCCTTCGTCCTCATCGCCCTCATCGTCGTCGCCGGCCTCGGCCTCGGTCGGCTCGGGTTCGTCTTCGCCCTCGTCCTCGGCCTCGGTCGCCTCGTCGTCGCCTTCATCCGGCGGGCTGGTCGCCGTGGGCGTATCGCCACCGGTGCTGGTGTCGTCGTCGTCGTCATCGTCGTCGCCGCCACAGGCAGCGAGCAGCGCGGCGAGCGTCGGCCCGGCGAGCCCGAGCGCAGCGGCACGCTTCAAGAGCGCGCGCCGGCCGATGCGGCCTCGCATCACCTCTTCGGCGAGCTGGTTGATACCCTGAATATCTGCCACCGACCCATCCTCCTCAAGCGTCATGCACCCATGACGACAGTTGCAGGCGACCACACGCCGCCGCGATACGACTAAACCCGGGCACGCCCCCGAACCCCCTCGAGCGCCGACGCCCGGCATGCGCGAAGCGCGCCAATGATATCCCCCGATGCAGAAACGCGCATCTTCCGGGGCGCGCTACCTTAAGAAAACGTCAGCGCGTCGCGGTTGGATCTATTCACCTGCCCGCACGTCGCCTCCGCCGCTTCCCAACTAGCGCTCATCCAGTTCCCAGCTTGCTCACAGTCGGAGTAGGTATACTGTGTACGTACACACTAAGCGGCGGGCGCGCGATCACTCGCGCCGCCAGGTTGGGGAATCACAATGTGGGGGGACATCGTGGAGCGTCGACGTGTTTTCTACGCTCTGGCAGCGGCTTTCGTGCTCGTGATGGCGCTGGGATTAAGCGCCGCGGCGGATTGGGATCTCTTTGCTGGCGACAGCGCCAGGGTCGCCTACACTGGCGGCGAGGGGGTCAATCTCAGGGCCGCGCCGGGGGACGGCGAGGTCATCGCTCGCCTCCCGGAGGATTTCCCGGTCGTCATCCAGGACGCGGTCACGCTCGATGATGGCACGTACTGGTACTCCGTCTCGGCCGATCTGGCTTCGGGCTGGACGACCGGATGGGTGATTGCCGACTTTCTGACCGACGATCCCGCGCTCAACACCTTCGTCTATGAGGGCTACGAGGCGGCCAGCGGCGTCCCGATCGCCGTCAACGCCAGCGACGGCGTCTACCTGCGCGCCAATCCCTGGTCAGGCGCAGACGTGCTGACGACCGTGCCGAGCGGCGCCTGGGTCGATGTGCTGGCGCCGTCGGTCTACGACGACGCTGGCGTGGCCTGGTCGTACGTGCGCTGGGCCGGGATGGAAGGCTACGTCGCATCCGCTTTCCTGGGCTATCACTACTTCGGTGGCGGCGCGGCATGGAGCGGCTCGCTCGCGATCGGCGAGGTGGCGGTCGTCAGCGGCACTGGCGGCGACGGCGTCAACCTACGCTCGGATGCTGGCATCTGGGGCGCAGCCCTGGCGATCCTGCCGGAGGGCGCGGCCGGCGAGGTGATCGACGGCCCGCTCTACGACGACGTCGGCGATGCCTGGTACATGCTGGCGACCGAGTACGGCACGGGCTGGGCGCACGGCGGCTACCTGGTGTCGGTCGACTCGGCGGCGCTGGCGTCCGGCTCCGCGAGCGCCGCCGGCGCGCAGCTCGCCAGCCTGTCGATGGACTACCTGGGCATCCCTTACGTCTGGGCGGGGGTGACGCCCAACGGCTTCGATTGCTCCGGCTTTACCTACTACCTGATCAATCAGGTGCTCGGTTACGACTTCTCGCGGATCATCGACGAGCAGATGGCCAGCGGCTACGAGGTCGGCGCCGACCAGCTCCAGCCCGGCGATCTGATCTTCTTCCAGAACACCTACACCTGGGGGCTGTCACACGTCGGCATCTACATCGGCAACGGGCAGATGGTCAGCGCCAGCGGCGAGCACATGGCCGTCGGCATCAACGACCTCAACGACCCCTACTGGGCATCCCGCTACCTGACTGCCCGGCGCGTCGTCTAGCGGCGCGCCGGGCAGCCGGCCCGGTCCCGCGGCTCTTGCCGGATCCGGTGGCTGTCCTACAATGCCCGCGGGGGGAGCAGCCCCATCGCCATGCATGGATGAGAGGACACCGGGCATGTTCACAGGATCGCTGGTCCCGCTAGTGACGCCCTTCAAGAACGGCAAGATCGACGAGGACGCATTCCGGCGGCTGGTCGAGTGGCACATCGAGAGCGGCTCGCACGGCATCACGATCACCGGCACCACCGGCGAGCCGGCCGCGCTCTCCCAGGACGAGCGCAAACGCATCATCGAGCTGGCGGTCGAAGCCAGCGACGGGCGCATCCCGGTCATGGCCGGCACCGGCTCGGTGCACCACGCCGACACACTGGAGCTGACCGCCTTCGCCGAGCAGGTCGGCGCCGACGCGGCGGTCGTGATCGTTCCTTATTATGTGCGCCCCACGCAGGAAGGCCTCTACCAGCACTTCAAGGCGATCGCCGACTCCACCAAGCTCCCGGTCATGCTCTACAACATCCCCGGCCGTGGCGGGGCGAACCTGGAGCCGGAAACGACCGTCCGGCTGGCGCGGGACTGCCCGAACATTTTCGGCGTCAAGGAATCCAACAAGGACTTCGAGCACGTCGCGCGCGTGTTCCACCAGACGCGCGACCTGGGCCGCGAGTTCGGTGTCTACTCCGGCATCGAGCTGCTGACCTTCCCGATCCTGGCGCTGGGCGGCGCCGGCATGGTCAGCGCGACCGGCAACGTCGTGCCCAAGGAGACGGCCGAACTGTACAACCTGTGCGCGGCCGGTAAGTGGGACGAGGCGCGCGAGCTGCACTACAAGCTGACGCCGATCAACGACGCGATGTTCTACGAGACCAACCCGGTCCCGGCCAAGACCGCGCTCGGCCTGATGGGCATGATCGAGCCGGAAGTGCGCCTGCCGCTGGCCCCGCTCTCCGAGGCCAACCACCGCAAACTGGTCGAGTGCCTGGAGTCGTACAACCTGCTGCCGTCCGCGGTAGCGGCGGATTAGTTCGTAGTTTGTAGGTTGTCGTTCGTAGGAAGACCGGCTCGGCTTTTCGGTCGCCGCTAGAAACGACGAACGACAACCTACAAACTCGTCCAACGAAGGAGGACGCATGCGATTGTGTCGATTCGCGGCGAACGGGCGGATTCATAGCGGGACATCGGTCGACAACGACGAGGTGCTGCTGGATGAGGCGGGGCGGCCGCATAACCCAGACGAGGTCGTCTGGCTGCCACCCTTCGAGCCGAACGAGATTATCGGGCTGGCGCTCAACTTCAGCGACCATGCCCGCGAGCTGGGCTTCACGCAGACCGAGGATCCTGTGCTGTTCCTCAAGTCCCACTCGTCGCTGATCGGCCACAAGAGCAACGTCATCGCCCCGCCGAACATCGAGTACATGCACTACGAGGTCGAGCTGGCCGTCGTCATCGGCAAGCCGGGCCGCAAGATCAAGGCCGGCGACGCCATGGACTACGTCCTGGGCTACACGATCGCCAACGACGTGACGATCCGCGACTATGTCGTGAACATGTTCCGCCCGCCGGTCAAGGCCAAGGGCCACGATACCTTCACGCCGATGGGTCCCTACCTGGTCGTCGACGAGATCGACGACCCGCACAACCTCGGCATGCGGACGTTCGTGAACGGCGAACTGCGCCAGGAGGGCAACACCTCGAACCTGCTGCGCGACATCCCGACCTTGATCGAGTACATCTCCGACTTCATGACGCTGAACCCCTACGACGTAATCCTGACCGGCACGCCGGAGGGCATCAGCCACATATATCCCGGGGATGAATTGCGCCTGGAAATTGACGGGCTGGGCGCCCTGGAGAGCACGGTCGTCGCGGAGGAGTAAAAGTCCCGCCCCCTACCACTCGATATCGAACAACGCGGCGACCTTCACGCTGAAGCCGGGCAGCACATCACCGCCGTCGAGCGCATCGTCGGCGGTGAGTTGTTTCGGCGACATGCTGTTGGCGTAGACCGATACGACTCGCTCACCTGGCCAAAGAACCCAGATCGCCGAAACACCCGCCTCCAGGTAATCCCGTATGCGGCGACGCAGATCGGGGGCCGAATTACTGGGCGATACGATCTCAACGACAAGCGCCGGTATCGCATCGACATATCGCTGGGGCGCCCGGCCCGGCGGAAGCCGATCAGCGGGAATGAAAGATAGTTCGGGAATCCGGATAGTATCTGGCTCGCGGGCTAACAAGTACGTCATGCCGTCGCCGAAGACCTGACCAGGTCGATTCGAGACAGCATACGCGGTGAGCCAGCTGAAGAGCCGGGTAACTAATGCCCCATGCAACCAGGTAGCGCCAGGAGCCTCGACCACCTCACCAGCGACCAGTTGCAGCCGCTTTCCGGGGATCTCGGGAAGCTCCCAGAACTCGTCTGCGGTTAGCGCCTGCTTCGTCGAGATGGCCATCATCGCGCTCCCGAATCGCTTCGGCTATCTGCCTTGCAATTCCAGTGATCCGCGAGCTGCAATGACGAGTCGACACTCACGGTCAGAGACGGGCGTTGGGCGCGCAGTCAGCAATCTGCCGCGTCTGTGCCTCAGGCCATGCGGTAGCCCACGCCGGTGATGGTCTCGATGACCGGCGGCTCGCCGAGCTTGCGGCGCAGGTTCATCATCGTGACGCGCACGACGTTGGTGAAGGGGTCGATGTTCTCGTCCCACACCTTCTCCAGCAGCTCCTCGGCGCTGACGACTCGGCCGGCGGCCGCCATCAGCGTCTGTAGCACGCCGAACTCCTTGGGCGTCAGGTCGAGCTTCCGGCCGTCCCGCAGGGCCAGGTGGCGCGCTGGTTCGATCTTGATGCCGGCGTGGTCGATCACTGGCGGGACCACCATGGTCGGGCGGCGGCTGAGCGCGTGGATCCGCGCCAGCAGCTCGGGCATGGCGAAAGGCTTGGTCAGGTAGTCGTCGGCGCCAAGCGAGAGGCCTTCGACACAGTCCTCGATGCTACTCGCGCCGGTCAGCATCAAGATCCTGGCCGAGTAGTCGGCATCGATCATGGCGCGGCACACGTCATCGCCGTGGACGCGCGGCAGCTCGCGGTCGAGTACCACCACGTCGTAGTCATGGGCACAAACCTTGTCGAGGGCTTCGGCGCCATCCGGCGCGGTGTCGACGGCCAAACCCTTCTGACGCAGGCCGCGGGCGATGACGCGGCGCAGGGCGGCTTCGTCTTCGACGACCAGTACACGCACGAGTGCCAAGATCCTTCCATCGTCAGACCGGGGCCGGTGCGGTGCGATCTGGAAGGGTGTACGGACCCGGTGTTCGAGCATGCCCTTACGCCCATTAAGAAGGCCACTCGCGTGAGTGAGTTATGGACTGTAAGTGTGCACCGCCGGGGTATCCGGTCATGGCCTCGCTTTACGGAGACTTTATGCCCACGCTCCTAGTCTGGTCGCCGTCTGATAGGGAGCCGGTTCACTTCGCGGTGGACCGGCACGAGCGCCCGCCGCGCAGCTGCTTTGACGCGCCGCGGCAGGGCACAGCGGAAAGGACGGCACACACGGTGAGACATCGCTTCATCGACTCCCGTGTCGGCCCGCTCGTACGCGCCGCGATCATGTTCTCGGCGCTGTTGATCGGGATCGTCGCGGTGCCGGCAATCGCTTCGGCCCAAGACGCCTCCGACGCGGACGACTCATCCTCCGGGTCAACCTGGATGGTGATGACACAGCAGGCAACCGATGACGCCCCGAGCGACGAGAACGGGGATGACGGCAGCGACGCGAACGACGACGGATCCACCGACGACAACGGTGATGCCAGCGACGATTCCGAAGATGCTGGCGACGACACCGGCGATTCGGACGACGGCGCCAACGGCGTCATCGGCGGCAGTTCCGGCAGCGGCCAGGATGTCCCCGGCGACGATGGTGATGAGGTCGACGACGCCGACGAAGTCGTCCCGAACGCCAAGGCGATCATCATCATGGGCATCGGTCACGATGACGATGACGGCGATGATGACGGCGCCGGCGATGAAAATGGCAATGGCGACGAGAACGGCGACGAAGACAGCAATGGCGGGGACGACGGTGACACCGACGAGCCCTCCGAACCCATCATCGACGTCGAGAGCATCACGTCGTTCCTGCCGGAGGGCCAGTCGCTGGCCGACTACGCCGCGCTCTTCGGCCTGACGCCGGAACAGTTGGTCGACGCGCTGCTGGTCGAGTTCGAAGCGCAGCTGGATCTCGCCGTCGAGAATGGCGACATCACCCAGGATGAAGCCGACGAGCTGCTCGTCCTGGCCCAGCAGCACCTGGCAGAGCTGATCGACGCCTCCGACGATGGCGATAACGGCGATGATGACCCGGGCGAGCCTGGCGATCCGGGTGACCCTGGCGATGAGACGCCCCAGTTCAATGTCGAGGAGTGGGTCTCGCTCGACGTGGTGGCGGATCTGACCGGCACGACGACCATCGACGTCCAGGCGGCGCTGGATGGTGGCACCAGCCTGGTCGACTTCGCCGCGCAGTTCGGCGTGAGCGAGGATGAGTTGGTCAATGCGCTAGTGGCCGACATCGAAGCCCAGATCAACGCCGCGGTCGACGCTGGCGACCTGACCCAGGACGTGGCGGATCAGTACCTGGCCGAGCTCGACGCGGCCGTCCGGGCATACGTCGGCGCCACTGGCGATGATGGCACGCCACCGGACGACGGCAGCGGCGATGACGGCGGCGACCAGCCCGGCGACGATGCCTTCGATCCGACCCAGGGCGCGCTCGACGTCGTGGCCAGCCTGACCGGCACGACCGTCGATGAAGTCCAGAACGCCGTGATGGGCGGCCAATCGCTGGTCGAGTTCGCGGCGGACCACGGCGTGACCGAAGATCAGCTCGTCGCGGCAGTCACCGCCGACGTCGAGGCGCAGATCATCGCGGCTCTCGATGCCGGCGACATCTCGCAGGATGAGGCCAATACGCTGCTGGCCAATATCGATCAGATCGTCGAGGCGTTCGTCAACGCGACGGACCTCGGCGAGGTCCTCAGCTCCCTCGAAGATGATCCGGCTGCCGGCAACCCGGTGGTCGATCCGTGCGAGCCGATGCCAATGGTCGACGGCATGAGCACTGATGGCACGCTGGCGGAAAATGTCTGCCCGGCAGCGCGCTAACCCAACCCTCGCGCCGGGGCTCTAAGCCACGCGGCGCTCGACGCCCACCCACGCTACGTGGGTGGGCGTTTTGCATTCCCGGCAGGCGCGATACGCTACTATTCGAGGACAGGATCGCCCGAGTTGAGGAGAAGAGACAGATGGCGGCACGCACCGGGAAAGAATTCATCGCCAGGCTGAAAGCCGAGCCACGCGAGGTCTACATCGGCGGCGAGCGCGTCACCGACGTCACCAGCCATCCGGCCTTCAAGGGCATCATCGCCAGCCTCGCCCACCTCTACGACATGCAGCACGACCCCGAATACCGCGACGAGCTCACCTACATCTCTCCGGACACGGGAGAGCGCGTCGGCAAGGCCTTCATGCAGCCGCGCTCGAAGGATGATCTGGAGCAGCGCGGCGCGGCGATGCGCCGCTGGGCGCTCTATTCCCACGGCATGATGGGGCGCACGCCGGACTACCTCAGTTCCTCGCTGATGGCCTTCGCCGCCGCCCAGGAATATTTCGCGCAGAATGACCCGCGCTTCGGCGAGAACATCGTCAATTACTACCGCAAAGCGCGCGAGGAAGACCTCTGCCTGACCCACACGCTGATCAACCCGCAGGCCAACCGCGCCAAAGCGACCCACGAGCAGGCTGACCCCTTCCTGGCGGCGCGCGTCAAGGAAGAGCGTGACGACGGCATCGTCATCCGGGGCGCGCGGATGCTGGCGACGCTCGGCCCGATCTCCGACGAGATCGAGGTGTTCCCCTCGACCGTCCTCAAGGCCGACCCCAAGGACGCGCCCTACACCTTCGGCTTCGTCATCCCCTGCAGCACGCCGGGGCTCAAGTTCGTCTGCCGCGAGTCGTACGACCTCAACCGCCCGAAGCATGATCACCCGCTGGGATCGCGCTTCGAGGAGATGGATTCGGTAATCGTCTTCGATGACGTGTTCGTGCCCTGGGAACGGGTCTTCCTCTATGGCGACCCGGAGCTGGCTAACGGGGCCTTCGGTGCCTCCAACGCCGTGCTCCACATGGCCCACCAGGTGATCGAGAAGAACATCGTCAAGACCGAATTCATCCTGGGCCTGGCCAGCCTGATCATCGACACCATCGGCATCGAGCCGTTCCAGCACATCCACGAGAAGGTGACCGAGATCATCATCGGGCTGGAGTCGATGCGCGCGCTGCGGCTGGCAGCCATTCACGGCGCAGAACTGGACCAGTGGGGCATGATGACGCCGGCGCGCGGCCCGCTCGACGCAGCCCGCAACCTCTACCCGAAGCTCTACCCGCGCTTCGTCGAGATCATCCAGCAGATCAGCGCCAGCGGCCTGATGGCCGCCCCGACGCTGGCCGATATCGAAGCCCCGTGGGGCGAGGAGTTCATCAAGTTCTTCAGCGCCGCCCGCGCCGAGCCGCGCGATCGCATCGCGCTCTTCCGGCTGGCCTGGGATACGGCGGTCAGCAGCTTCGGCGCGCGCCAGGTGCTCTACGAGCGCTTCTTCTTCGGCGACCCGGTGCGCATGGCCGGGGCACTCTTCAACACCTACGACCGTCAGCCCTACATGGAGCGGGTGCGCGAGTTCATCCAGCAGGGTATCGACGAGAGCCTGGCTGAGATGGGCAAGGAGGAGGGAGCGGCCACGGCATCATGAGCGGTTCCGGCGCGATCGATCCAGCTGCATACCGCAGGGCGCTCGGACTCTTCGCCACCGGCGTGACGGTCATCACCGTCCAGCGCGAGGACATCATGCACGGCATGACCGCCAACGCCTTCAGCGCGCTCTCGCTCGACCCGCCGCTGGTGCTCTTCTGCGTCGGCAAAGGCGCCAGGATGGCGAAGTATCTCGACGGCGCCGAAGGCTTCGCGGTCAACATCCTCAGCGCCGACCAGGAGCGCATCTCCGCCCAGTTCGCCGGCTACGACAAGGACTCGGACCGGCTGGTCGAAGCACTCACGCGCGGCCCGATCGCGCCGCTGATCCCCGGCACGCTCGTCTCCCTCTCCTGCACGCTCGAAGCGCGCCATGAGGGCGGCGATCACTGGATCATCGTCGGCCGGGTGATCGAGATTCACGAGCCGGAGGGCGGCAATCCGCGCCCGCCGCTGCTCTTCTTCCGCTCGCGCTACGGAACGCTGATCGAGCGAGGGGAGCCGCTGCCGGATCAGGTCGTCTGGTCCAACGACGCCATCCGGATCTATCACGACGAATGGTCGGTCGATGCCGACGAGGTACCGGAGGAAGACCATGTCCGCGCCCACATCTGGAACTAGCACGATCGTTCACCGCGGGATGCCGGAGCCGCGTTCGGGTGCGCGCATCACCCGCGGCGGCCACGGCGAGTTCCGGGTGACCGACCTGGAGCGCGCCCGCCACTTCTACGTCGACCTGCTGGGCTTCGTCGAAACCGAGCGCACCAGCGACGCGCTCTACCTGCGCGGCTACGAGGACAGCGACCACCACGCCCTGATCCTGCGCCGCGGCGACACGCCCTGCGCCGGCCCGATGAGCTTTCGGGTCTACGACGAAAGCGATCTGGAGAAGCTGGAGCATTTCTTCCGGAGCGAGGAACTGCCGGTGCGCCGCGTCGAGCCGGACGAGGAGCCGGGGCAGGGCCCCGCCATCCGCGCCCAGTCGCCGGCCGGGCTGCCGCTGGAGTTCTTCGCCTCGATGCAGCGGGTCGAGCGAATGCTGCAGCGCTTCGACGCCTATCGCGGCGCCCAGGTCATGCGCTTCGACCATTTCAACGTCCAGGTGCCGAACGTGACCGCCGAGTACCGCTTCTTCGCCGAGGGGCTGGGCTTCGGCTGCTCGGAATATACGGCGACCGACGGCGAGCCGGAGCAACTCTGGGCTGCCTGGCTGCACCGCAAGCAGAACGTCCACGACATCGCGCTGATGAACGGCATCGGCCCCAGGGTCCATCACCTTGGCTTCTGGCTGGCCGACACGCTCTCCGTCCTGCGCGCCTGCGACATCCTGGCCGGGGCGGGCATGGAGGCGAGCATCGAGCGCGGCCCGGGCCGCCACGGCATC
>DATGQR010000320.1:0-2004 GCA_035304105.1 Thermomicrobiales bacterium
CTCGCTGGGCGTTCGTGGCCCGAAATCGCTGGAAGCCGCAGGCCGTTGCGCCGACGGGACGATCCTGGCGGAGAATTCGGCTCCCGCCTACGTCTCCTGGGCGCGAGAGCACATCGCGCGCGGCACGAGCGCCGCTGGCCGAAATGATCACCATCGGCTGACCGTCTACGCCAACGCGGTCGTCAGCGCGACGGATCCGGCTCGTGCCGCCTCGCGAGCACGAGCGGCATCTGCCGCGATGCTTGGCGGCGAGGCGAACGCCCAGACGTTCATGTTGCCCTATGCGGATGACCTGGCGCGCGTCGCCCGGGAAGGCCCGAAGGCGTACAGGGACGAGTGGCTCGACGACCTGGCGATCGCCGGCTCGCCCGAGCAGGGAGTGGCGGCAATCCAGCGACTTGCGGCGGCCGGGGCCGATGCCATCGTCGTCGTGCCGCCCGTTGGCACGGACTACGACGCCTGGCTGGAGGACGTGGCCAATCTGGTGTCGCCCCGGCGGTAGGGCAAGAGCGCCGTCCGTACCGCCGCACCTTGTGTGCGGCGCCCAGGGCCGGTGACAGGCGCCGGCAATATGGACGGCATGCTCACCCTACGCGCCGCAATCCAGCGTCTTCACCGGGTTCGTCAGCGTGCCGATGCCCTCGATCGTGATGTGCACTGTGTCGCCCTCGGTGAGCGTGAAATCGTCGGGTGGGACGATCCCCGTTCCGGTCATCAGGATCGCGCCGTTCGGGAACGTGTTCCCCCGGAAGAGGTACCGCACCAGGTCGTCGAGCGAGCGATGGATCTCCTGGCACGAGATCTCGCCCCGGAACGCCTCCGCGCCGTCGCGCTCGATCACGAGCCGGATCGATAACTGGAGCGGATCACCGATCTCGCTGGCGAGCGCGATCGCCGGCCCCAGCGCAGCGCTGCCGTCGTAGATCTTCGCCTGCGGCAGGTACAGCGGGTTTTCGCCCTCGATCGAGCGGGACGACATGTCGTTGCCGACCGTGTAGCCGACGATCTCGCCATGCCGGTTGATGACGACCGCCAGCTCCGGCTCCGGTACATCCCACGTCGAGTCGCTCCGGACGTTGATCGGGTCGCCGGGGCCCGACACGCGTCGTGGCGTCGCCTTCAGGAAGATCTCTGGACGGTCAGCGTCGTAGACGAGGTCGTAGACGTCCTTCTGCGTCGATTCCTCCATCCGGGCGTCGCGGCTCCGGCGGTAGGTGACGCCTGCCGCCCAGACCTCCTGCTCGTCGATTGGCGCGAGGACCTGCGCGTCGCTGAGGGCGAGACTCTCGCCTCCACGACTATGCCCCAGGGCCGGGGCGAGATCCGCTGCGGTCAGCTGTAACAAGTCGCGTAAGGTTCGGGTTCTCGTGTCGTTGGTGAATGGCGTGATGCGGTTGCCTTCGAGCCAGCCAAGCATCGGCTCGGCGAATTCATCTGCACGGAAGCGAACGAGGGACACGGGCGACGTCCTTCCACGAGAGGTATCGATTGGGTCGATGCATGCATCCTATCCGCCGCCCGATCGACAGGCAAGCCAGGCGGCGCAGTATCGGATCGCGATGAAATGCGTACAGTCGACCCTTGTGGCCGACTGTACCCGTCAAATGGCGAGTGAATCTACGCGTCGGGCAGCCGCTCCGCCAGCAGCTCGGCGATGTGGCGAATCCGCATCGGGCGCATCTCCGCGTCCATGCCGCCGCGCAGGTGCATGATGCAACCCTGGTTGTCGGTGACGATGGTCATCGCGCCGGTCGCCTGGGCGTTGTCCAGCTTGCGGTCCATCAGCCGCCGCGCCACCTCCGGCTGCTCGATGCTGAACGAGCCGCCGAATCCGCAGCACATCCGGTTCTCGACCAGCTCGATCAGCTCGTCGCCCATGACCTCCTCGATCAGGAAGCGCGGCTCCGGCCCGAGCCCGAGCGCGTTCAGCCCCTGGCAGGAGTCGTGGTAGGTGACGGTCCGGCGCTCGCCGTTCCGCGCCGCCAGTGAACCCGGCTCGAGTTT
>DATGQR010000321.1:0-2517 GCA_035304105.1 Thermomicrobiales bacterium
CCGGACATAGACTTCAAGATCGAGGATGGCAAGCTCACCGATCTGCGCCGCTGCCGACTCTACATCAAGCTCGACCTGTCCGAGTGGCTGCAAATCAAGAATTGCGACATCCTGCACGTGGTCGATGAGGAGCCGGGCGAGGCCGATGGCTACGCGCCACTCGGCCGAACGACGGTTTGGGTCTACGCCCGCGCACAGGTGAAGCATGTGCGCTCGAAGACAGCAAAGACCTTCATCCGCGGGCAGATCGCCGAGCAACTGCGTATCGAAGACCTCGAGTCGAACGTCAGCGGCTTCGTCAACAAGATCTTCGACACCGACTCGGAGCTGGCCTATAGCTCGACGAACGCGCCGTGCTAAAGCGGGCACTGATCCGGAGCGAGGCGCTCACTGAAGCCATCGCGACCGGCCAGGCGGTCACCGCGACCGATCAGACCTCGCGGCGGGATACATGGTTGGTGCGTGCCAACGGCGCTGCCTACCGGCTGGCCGGCGACAATGTCGAGCAAATCGAGGGCTGCGGCCTGACACTTCGGGCCGCCGCTACCCGGCTGCACCCGCTTTCACCCGGCATCGCCGGCTCGCTCGGCCGCACCGTCGCTGCTTCTCACGCGCAGACCTTCATGGACCAGGAGTTGCCGCCAGTTTCGGAGCAGCTTCCCTGGGCCTTCCGGCTTGGCAAGCCCGGAGCGCGCTACTTGCACCAGGCGAGCGCGGCAAGCCGCCGGCTCATCGTGGAACTGCAGCGTTCGCTGGCGATGCTCGCGCAGCTTGAAACCCTGCAGGCCGCATGGTCGCCCGCCTGTACCACCCACAACGACCTCACGTGGAACAACCTCATCGTCTATCCAGTAGCGACGCATGCGAATGTGACGCGCGTCGAGATCATCGACTGGGAAATGGCTGCGCCGGGGGATCCTTGCTGGGACATCGGGACGCTGCTGAGCGAGTTCGTGGCCTTCTGGGCGCTGTCGATCCCGGTCTTCGACGGCGAGCCGTACGAGGCGCTGGCGAAGTACCCGATCGAGGACTTGCAGCCGGCGATCCTGGCGTTCTGGGAGAGCTACGCGAAGGCGATGGCGTTCGACCGGGCGACGGCGCGAGAGCGGCTGGTCAAGTCCACGCGCTTCGCCGGGGCGCGGCTGATCCAGACGTCCTACGAGCGGACGCAGACGATGACGCACCTGACGCCGCACATTTACCTGCTGCTGCAGCTCAGCCTGAACATCATGGAGCGGCCGGAGGATGCGGCCGAGGGGCTGTTCGGGATTTCGTTGCCAGGGCGGGCTGAAGCATGAGACCTACCGTGGACCAGCAGGTTCCGCCAGCGTCATCGCGCGGCGCGACAGACGCGCAGTCGACGCTGTCCCTTCTGACAAGGGCCGTCGCGGCGACGACGCGGCACTCAGCCACGCAGTTCACCTGGTTCGGGAAGCTGTCGGCCGACGCGCAGGCGCACGTTCGGCCAATTTTCGCGCTGCGGCCCGGCACGGCGCGGGATTATCTCCTCGGGACGCTGGTGAACCATCTCTACGAGAACGTCTACCAGGCCGGCCAGGCGAAACCGGCGCGGCCGGCGTATGCAGGTTCGGCGCGAGCCGGAGGGCTGCCGGCGTTTGTCGACGCGCTATCCGCTGCGAACACCGGCAGCGGGACTCGCCAAGAGGGCTGGATTATCATCGAGCACCGGCATGGCGACGACGGCGCGGTCGAGTTGGCGATCCGACGGGACGGTCTGACGCTGCGAGCGCGGCCGGATGAGATCGCCGACAGCCGAGGTGGAGCGCCTGGCGTCGGCGATGAAGTCGGGCTGAGGCTGCCGAAGGAGTTGCCGGCCGTCTCCCCTGGGTTCTACACGGCGTTGAGCGATGCGCCGTACGATGCGGCTGGCCACCAGGTGGTACGACTGTACTGGAATCTCTACCCATGGGGCGCGGCGGCGCTGGTGCGGGGGATCACGCTTCGGCTGAATGCGGCGAAGCTGCCGTTTCGGCTGAAGCTGGTCGATCACCCGGATCGCTACACCCGCTGCGATGCCGGGGTGCTCTACCTATTGAGGGATCAACTCGATGAGGCCGTGCCCCTGCTAGCGGGAGTCTACCGGGAGATCGGCGGCGACTTGAAGCGGCCGGTCCCCGCGTTGACGAAGCGCATCGCACCAGGCGTTGGGCTGGCGGAGGATCCAGCGGAAGGCGACAGCTTTGGGATGCACCGTTGCCGGCTGCTGGCCGAGGGATTGGTGCGCGGCTGGAAGCGGGGCGCGACGTCTGTCGATGAGCGGCTCGCCGTCGTGCTCGAAACGTTCGAGCAGGCCGGGATCGATCCAGAGCGGCCCTACCTGAATCCCGGCTCGGCCAGCGACTACGACTTCGTCGTCGAAGCGTTCGCGAGCCAGACGACCGGCACCGCGGACCGGGCCAGCCCAGCCAGTACGCAGCCCTACGCTGAGCGCGACTACCTCGACGTTGCTGCGGCGATCGGGCGGGAGATCATCAAGGAAGCGTTCTGGCATGAGGG
>DATGQR010000322.1:0-2582 GCA_035304105.1 Thermomicrobiales bacterium
GCTCGGCCTGCACCGGGCTCGTCGTGCTCGCCGAGACCGGGCTCCTCAATGGCCGGCAGGCGACGACACACTGGTCATTCGCGCCGAGCTTCGAACGGATTTTTCCGAAGGTGGAGCTCTGCTTGGACGAGGTTCTGGTGACGGCCGGCGCGCGCGAGGAGCTGGTGATGGCGGGTGGCGCCGCGTCCTGGCACGACCTTGCCCTCTACCTGATCGGGCGCTTCGTCAGTCCGGCCGCCTCGCAGGCGATCGCCAGATACGAGCTCCTGGAGCGCCATCTTGAGGGCCAGTCGCCTTATCTCCCGTTCTCGCCGCGAACCCAGCACGGCGACGCCCTGGTTCTCGGGTTGCAGCACTGGCTGGAGAGCAATTTCTCGGTCGCCAGCCCGGTCGCCGAGATGACGCGCCGGGCCGGGCTTTCCCCCCGCGCCCTCGAACGCCGCTTCCGGCGCGCCACGGACTATTCGGCGCTGGACTATGTGCAGCGCCTTCGCATCGAGAAGGCAAAGCGGCAGCTGGAGCGCAGCCGGCTGCCGATCGACGAGATCAGTTGGGATGTCGGCTATGAAGACCCGGCGGCCTTCCGGCGCCTGTTCAAGCGCATCGTCCGCGTCACGCCGGGGGCATATCGCCGGAAGTTCGACGTGCCGAAACGCCCCTAGAACCGCCGCCGTGGACACGGCGACGGTCAATCGAGAAGGGCCGGCCGCGTCAGGCCACCAGCGCCACGGCGTCGGCGCCGGCAGGCAGTCGCATCGGCGTTGCCGGCACCGTCGCCGCCTGCCAGACGGCCTCCGCGACATCGGAAGAAACCGTCCGCGGGGCGTCGGGCTGCTGCAGCCGGGAGATCACGGTCTGCGCCAGATCGGCGTAGGGTTCGGGGAAGCCGCCCTGCTCTTCTATGCGCGACATTGCCGTCGTGCCGAAACTGGTGCCCGGGGCCGCGCCGGGCAGCACGATCCGGACGTCGATGTTGAACGGCGCCAGCTCCAGCGCCAGCGACTCGGTAAAGGCGTTCACGGCGGCCTTGCTGGCGGTATAGACCGACAGCAGCGGCAGCGATTTGAGGGTGACGCTGGAGGTGACGTTGATGATCATCCCAGCCCGGCGCTCGCGGAACTGCGGCAGCACCGCCTGCACCATCCGCATCGTGCCGAGCGTATTGACCTCGAAGAGGTCCCTGGTCACCGCCATGGGCGTCCCTTCAAGCGCATTGAGCCAGCCGATCCCGGCATTGTTGACGAGGACGTCGATCGGACCGGCGGCCGCGATGGCCTGCTGCACGCTCTCCTCCCTGGTCACGTCGAGCGGCAGGACGACCAGCCGCTCCGAGGGCGGCAGGAGATCCGCGCGCGGCGTGCGCATGGTGGCGATGACCCGCCAGTCGCGCTCGAGAAAGTATCTGGCGATGTCGAGGCCGAAGCCGGACGAGCAGCCGGTGATGAGAATGGTCTTCATGGGTGTTCCCTTCGATTGTACCAACGACTGCCATGTGGACCGCCCTGCCCGGACTTGCTATCATGCACCGTCCAGGATCGATTAGTGTAAGTCCGGAATGACCGACCCATTCGCCGAAGTCGTCGCCTTGCTGCGGCCAAGCCTGTCGTTCTCGAAGGCGACAAGTGGCTCCGGCGTCTGGCGCGTCGATGGTTCGGGCGAGGACCAGCCGGTCTTCTGCGTCGTCCTCGAAGGGGCGACCCGCCTCGAGATCGAGGGCGACGGGGCGTTCGAGCTCAACGAGAGCGACTTCATCCTGGTCCCCGCCGCCGGCCGGTTCAGCATGGGGAGCCTCGAGCGCGGCGACGAAGCTGCCGCCCCGTCGCGCATCACCAGGCTGGCCGACGAAGTGCGGCATGGCGATCCGGACGGCCCGGCCAACATGCGGGCGCTGGTGGGCCGGCTCGCCTTCGCCTCGCCCGACGCGGGCCTGCTGGTCGCCCTGCTCCCGAGGATCATCCATGTGCGGGGGCAGAAGCGCATGGCGACCATCGTCCAGCTGATCCGGAGCGAGGCGCAGGAGGACAGGCCGGCCCGCGCCATGGTCCTCGAGTGCCTGTTGCAGGTGATGCTGCTCGAAGCGCTGCGCTCGACCGCCGACAGCGTCACCTCGCCGGGCCTGTTGCGCGGCATGGCGGATGCCCGGCTGGCGGTTGCCATTCGCCGCATGCACGAAAGCCCCGAGCAGGACTGGACGGTTGAGCAACTGGCCAACGCCGCGGCGTTGTCGCGTTCGGTGTTCTTCGAGCGCTTCCGCCGGGCCGTCGGCGTCGCCCCTATGGAGTACCTGCTCTCCTGGCGTATGGCTCTGGCCAAGGACCTGCTGCGCCGCCGGGACGGCGGGATCAAGGAAATCGCCCGGCGCGTCGGCTACGGCTCCGCCAGCGCCTTCAGCGTCGCCTTCACCCGCAGCGTCGGCGTGCCGCCATCGCGATATGCGCTGGAAGCGGGAGGCGGGGCTGACGCCATCGTGGCCTGAGGGCGCAGCCCCGAGGCGTGGTGCGGGTGAGCGCTGCAGCACGATATCGGTGGCAACCGATATGTCGCTCCTGGCGCGCCGCCGGTCAGGCTCACGCGTAGCTGAA
>DATGQR010000323.1:0-3286 GCA_035304105.1 Thermomicrobiales bacterium
CATGGAAGTCCCCGATCTCCTGGCCGGCGACATCCGAACGTTCTTCCGCGGCCTGCGCTAATTCACAAACAGGGATCGATCGACGCGACTGTCGATCGATCCCTGCCGCATTCGGAATCCCGCATCAGATCAATCCGCGGGTCGTTCGACATACAAGCGGGGATGCCGGTAGTCGACAACCTCGACTCGTGAAGACGCCTGCAGGTTGTCCGGGAAGATGATGAGATTTTCGCCCAGGCGGGTGGCTGAGGGCACCAGGATCGCCTCGGCACCCGCATCTAATGCGACACATCCTAGCGGCATGCGCCCAATTGCATAGGATGGCTCGCCCGTTCAACCCTTCGTAGGGGTGGAGCTTGTCTCCACTCGGTGTTGATCTACGTGCGTCTTGCCGGGTGGAGACAAGCTCCACCCCTACGTTGACGGACAGGCGCGGTTCCAGCGCACGGCCAGGTGATTCGCAACACGGAGTGAATCAGGAGAATTACACAAAGATGCCGGAAGCAAGCGCTTCGTGCGCAGCCTCCACCCGGTCGTAGCGCCCAACCCGGAGCGCCTCGATCGGCTTGACGCCGCCGAGGTAACGCTTGTCGGTGTGAGCCAGGTCCGAATCGCCTCCTGATCGCCGCCTATTTTCTTGCAGCCAAACTTCCAGCGTGATTATTCATCCCCGCGTACACCGGTGCCTTAGTCTTCCGACCACCACCAGCGCTCTGACGAATTGAGGTTCTCGCAGCCATCGGTGGTGATGAGGATGTCATCTTCGAGGCGCAGGCCTCCGGCGGGGTGGCGGTAGATGCCGGGCTCGGGAGTCAGGTACATGCCAGGGCGCAGGATCGTCTTGTCGCCGGTGAAGAGCACCGGCGGCTCGTCACCGGCGATGCCCAGGCCATGGCCACAGTAGGTGCTCGGCCCGCCGAAGTGCATCGACTGGTAGCCGTTCAGCCCCTCGCGGTTGGCGATCTCGTCGCAGACGTCCTGCAGCTCCTCGGCGCGCACGCCCGGCGCGGCCTTGGCGATGATGGCGTCCAACATCTCCTCGCAGGTCTCGAAGAGGTGACGCTGGACGTCGCTGGGCGGGCCAACGATCGCCGAGCGGCAGATGTCGAAGCGGTAACCGCGGAAGGCTCCGCGAATCTCCATCTGCGCCGTATCGCCCGGCTCCAGCACCCTGTCGGTGGCGTAGGGACGGATCAGCGGCTCGCCGGAGCGGTAGACGCCGCTCTGGCAGGTCAACGAGATGTCGGTCGCGCCGTGCTCGCGCAGCGCCCGCTCGACCGCCGCGACGACCTCGTTCTCCGTGCGGCCGGCGCGGAAGACGGCCCGGGCGGCCTCGGCGCCGGCATCGGCGATCCTGGCTGCCTCGCGCAGGATCTGCTGCTCGAAGTCGTCCTTGATCGCCCGCAGCGACCAGAGGATGTCGTCGGCGAAGAAGAAGCTGACGCCTGGTAGTGAGGCCAGGATGTCGCGGTAGAGCAGCACCGAGAGGAACTCCTCGCCGACCAAACCCCAGCGCGCGCCCTTGGTCAGCCCGGCGTCGGTCAGGATCGAGGCCAGCCCGCGCGGCAGGTTGGTGTCGACCTCGACGTTCTCGACCGTCACGTCCGGCTCGTAATAGGGAGAGGTGACCAGCAGCGTGGTCGGCTGGTCGATCGGCATGACGATGGCGCAATAGCCCCGGCCACGCTGGTCGTACATCGCCGGGTGCGAGCCGGCGATGGGACGGTGATTGGCCAGGTAGAGCCCGTTGCCCTCCCGGCCCGGGTCGCGCGAGAAGACGATCAGCCCGTCGAAGCCGCGCGCGCTCGCCTCGACACGGCAGCGCTGCCGGCGCGCCCGGTACTGCTCGTAGGGCACTGGCAGGTGCGCCCAACGGTCCCGATCACTCATCGCTCGATCCTTCCCCGGCTCATCTGTCAGTCCGGCCCGCGCGGGCGGGTCAGACGTCGACGCCCAACTTCAGCTTGAGGCGCGCCAGCCAGCCGTCCGGTTCCCGCCGGCCCTGCGCGGTGCGCCGCTCCAGGTCGCGCAGGTGCTCCGCGCGGAACAGCTCCCGGAACGGCTCGGGAGCATCATACGGCGAAGCGGCCTGCAGGCCACTGACTACCAGGCTCTGCGCCAGTGGCACGATCCGCACGCGCGACGCGCCGCGCGCGTCCAGGTCCCAGCCGAGCGCGCGCAGCGTCCGCTCGTGGCCGCTCGGAGCCAGCCGTCCGGTTGGGCGCTCCCAGGGCTCCTCGCCGCGGGCCATCATGGCCTCGCGAGCCAGGCGCCCGAAGTCGGGATCGTTGAAGCCGAGGCCGCCCAGTTGCGCGTCCTCGGGGGCCTCCGGGCGCACGTCGAAGCCCTCCGGCGTCTCGACGATGCTGACGGCCGGGTAACCGCGCCGGTCGAGCTCGCGGCCCAGCACGCGCAGGCGATTCTCGTAGCTCGGCAGCAGCGCGGGCGTCAGGCCCAGGCGGTCGATCAGCCGGTCGACCACGCGCACGTCCCAGCCCGGGCCGGGCGCGACCCACTCCAGCGCGTCGCCGGCTCGCGGCAGGCGCTCCCCAACCACGATCACCGGCCCGCCGGCAGCCAGCCCGGCCAGCTGCGCGGCGCTGGCCGTCCCCGGCTCCGGGATGGCGACCGTGACATCGAAGCTCATGATCGGCCGGCCCGGCACGCCGCTCGTCACCACCCAGGCCGGCGGGGCGATGCCGGCGGCCACACAGGCCCGGCCCAGCGCCCGGCCCAGGGTCAGGTCGTTGCAGATCAGGAGGATGCTGGCGCGCCCGCCGCCCGAAAGGATCACCACTTGTCCAGCTCCCGCCGCACGTCCTCATCGAGCAGCACGATCAGGGTGTAGGCGCCCAGGACCAGCCCGTGGGGGAAGTTGGTGACCGCCAGCACCCCCGAGACGATGAGCGGCACGCGCGCCCAGCGTTGCCGCTTCAGGAGCGCGATCCCACCGACCAGGCTCGGGATGGCCAGCAGGCCGAAGGCAAAGACCAGGACCAGGAACACGAAGATGAAGATGAGGACGCCCTCCGCGCCGACATCGCCGGCCACGGCGAGCACACCGAAGGCGAACAGGCTAACGATGCCGGCGAACAGCGCCGCGAGCAACCACATCGCGCCCCAGAGAATATGAAAGACCGCCAGAACTTTGATATGCCCGACCATGCCGCCCTCTCCCGGCCCACTCCGTATTAGGATAGATCGAATTGGGAAGCAGGTTGGCCATGGACCCGGAATTGCGCACCATCATGGAGCGCGTTGACGCGGTCGAGCGCGCTTCATTCAT
>DATGQR010000324.1:0-3589 GCA_035304105.1 Thermomicrobiales bacterium
ACCTGCCGCTTGAGTTCTTCAACGGTGCCGGTGGCGACGATCCGGCCGCCGTCCATGATCGCGATGCGGTCACAGAGCTGCTCGGCCTCGTCCATGTCGTGCGAGCAGATCAGCACTGTCGCGTCGTGCCGCTCGCGCAGCTCCTGGACAAAGCGCTGGACCTCCTTTTTCGAGCGCGGGTCCAGCCCGGTGGTCGGCTCGTCGAGCAGCAGCAGGACCGGCGCGGTCAGGAAGGCGCGCGCGATGGCCACTTTCTGCTGCATGCCGCGCGACATGGTCTCCAGCGGCATGTCGACCCGCTCGGCCGGGATGCCGAGGTCGACCAGGATCTGCTTGATGTCGCGGCGCAGGGTCGAGCCGCCGCGTCCGTAGAGGCGCGAGGAGTAGAGCAGGTTTTCCATCGGCGAGAGCTTCTTGAAGAACGAGGCCTCGACCGAGACGCGATTGATCAGCCGCTTGACGGCGCTCTCGTCCTCGCGCACGTCCAGCCCGAAGACGCTGATGCGGCCGCTGTCGGCGATCAGCAACGTTGAGATGCAGCGGATCAGCGTCGACTTGCCGCTGCCGTTGGCACCCAGGATCCCAAAGATCTCATTGCGGCGCACTTCGAGCGAGACGTTGTCGAGCGCGCGCGTAAGCTTCGGCGTCTCGCCGGGCGCACGGCGCATGAGTCTGGCGAAGCGGGAAGGCTTCTCGCTGCCGAAGCGCTTCGACACCCCGTCGAGGCGGACCGCGATGTCCGGATGTTGAGCGCTTATTCCCGAGACGATCATCGCACCATCACCTTTTCCGTATTGCGGAGTTCCGCGCGTTTCCTGCCGGTCCTGCGACGCTCGATCGTCGCCTGGTCGATCCACCTACCGTTCATGTCAACATCCGATCCAGAGTCCACGCGCGAATCTGCGAACAACAAAAAGCCGCGGGACTTGCAACAGTCGGTCCGCGGCGGCCAGCTCGTGCGTTGTGCCTGGAGCTCAGCAGAGATTCACCGTGGACAGACCCTTCGCCGGGCGCACTGCGCCCTTGGCGGCGCGCAGCCAGGGCGTCACGAAGACGCCATGGAAGCCAGCGCTGGTGATGGCGGTATTGATGCTATTCACGCCGGCTCCTCCTTGCTCGCTGCTTCAGCCCACGGTTTGCTGAACGTCGCTCAGTGTAAGTCCACATCCGGCGCCTCGTCAAGGGGGTGCGTCACGGCATCAACGAGGCACCTATCCCTGCCCGCGGCGACAGGGTGCGTACGTACGCTATAATCCAGCCTGGACAGAGCGACGACGCGAGTGACCGAGAGGCACTGCTCCGTGATCCCTGGACTGCTCCTGAGCCGCTTCGCCGGCTCGCTGCTCGCCCCACTGCTGATCGCCGCGGGGCTGGTATCGACCTTCCCCGGCGAGTCGGCGCCGCAGACGGTGAACCTCGCGCCGGCGCCGGAGATCTTCGGCATCGTCGGCCTGGATCCCTGGCACACCTACAACGCCGACACAGTCAACTTCCCCAACGACGTCAATCGCGCGCTGCTCGAGCGCATGGCTTCTGACATGTCCAACCTGGGGGCGCGCTGGATCAGGATCGAGTTCCACGCCGAGTACGATGTCGAGAGCGGCCCAGGCCCGATCGACTACAGCAAGCACGACTGGTTCATTAACGACCTCGCGCCGAAGTACGGCCTGAACATCCTGGCCGTGCTCGGCAGCGGGCTGATCGGCGACCGCGACCCCAACTGGGGCTTCGAGCACATCAACGATCCGCTGAACGAGCACGGCAGCAACCGCTACATCGACATGTACGTCGAGCGTGTGCGAGAGATCACGGCGCACTACGGCAACCGCCTGGCCGCCGTCGAAATCCTCAATGAGCCGAATGCCAGCGAGGTGCTGTCCTACGACACCCACGGGCAGACAAAGACGGTGTTGCCGGCCAACTATGGGGAGCTGCTGTGGCGCGCTTACGATGCCGTCAAGGCCAACAGCCCGGAGACGAAGGTCATCATGGGCGGCGTACTGTTCGATGACGAGAACGGCACGTCCTACGATGTGCGTGGACGCTCCTACGATCTGGACTGGCTGGAAGCGGTTTACGCCTCGCGTGCGGTGCGAACATACGTCGTCGAGCATGGCCGTCACCCGTTCGACGCAATCGCCGTCCACCCGTACTTCATGGAGCCGCAGGAGATCATCGAGTACCTCCACGAGGCGCGGGCGCTGCAACTGCGCTTTGACGACCGCGCCGGCCGGATCTGGATCACCGAGGTCGGCTGGCCGGCCCAGCCGCCGGAGCATTGGACGTCGGCGGGCCTGGGGCTGCCGTCGGAGAGCGAGCGCCAGCAAGCCGCGTTCATGAGCGCCATCTACACGACCGTCCAGCAGCGCGCGCCCTTCGTCGAGCGCATCTTCTGGTTCAAGTATGAGGACTTTCCGATCGACGGCAGGCTTAACGGCTGGGGGTTGGTGCGCCTCGAGGGCTCGGCCGAGGGTTACGGCAGCTTCGCCAACCCCTGGCCGCGCAAATTCGCCTTCTCCGTCTACCAGGCGTTGGCACGGCCTGACTATCTACCGGTCGCGCCGGTGGAGCCGTCCGACGATCCCAATGTGCGCTACTTCCCGGAGACTGGCCACACACTCTCTGGAACCTTCCTGGAATACTGGGAGCGGGAAGGAGGGCTCGACATGTTCGGGATGCCGATCACCGAGCCATTCGACCAGAGCGGCCGCAGCGTACAGTACTTCGAGCGCGCTCGCTTCGAGCTTCACCCGGAGCTAGGCGACGGCGAGGCCGTCCAGCTCGGGCTGCTCGGCAGCTTCCTGGTCCAGGATCGCGGCCTGCCGACCGATCCTCCGGACCTGGGCGATAACCCCAACGTGCTCTGGTTCGAGCAAACCAACCAGGCGATCCACGGAGCGTTCCGGCTCTTCTGGGAGCAGAATGGCGGCCTCGAGAAGTTCGGTCTGCCGCTGACGGCCGAGATCGTCGAGGACGGCGTGCTGGTGCAGTACTTCGAACGGGCGCGCTTCGAGTACGCGATGACGGCGGACGGCTCCGGCTTCGAGGTGCGCCTGGGCGATATCGGCAGCGAGGCGCTGGAAGTCCCGGGCTGGTACCGGTGAGCGCCCTGACGCCGCCACCAGGCGACGAATCGGTTCCCGAGCTGGCGCAGCTGGTAGCCGAAGAGATCGAGCGGCATGGCCCGATCAGCTTTGCCCGCTTCATGCAGCTGGTCATCGCCCACCCCGAATATGGGTACTACGCCACTTCGTCCGAGCGGCCTGGCTACGGCGGCGATTTCCTGACGGCGCCGGAGACGCATCCCATCTTCGGGAGCGTGCTCGCCAGGCAAGTGCTGGAGATGTGGACACACCTGGGGAGCCCGCCGGAACTGACCCTGCGCGAGTATGGAGCCGGGCGCGGGTTGCTGGCGCGGCAGATCATGGCGGCCATCTCTGCTAGCGGCCAGGCGGGGCTGGAGCGGGTTCGCTACCAGCTTATCGATCTGGCGCGGGACGAAGATGGTCCCGAAGAGGACTTCGGCCCATTCGAGGGCGTGGTGATCGCGAACGAGTTTCTGGACGCCTTGCCGTTTCACCGGTTGATC
>DATGQR010000325.1:0-2371 GCA_035304105.1 Thermomicrobiales bacterium
ACATTCGAGCTTGTCTGGGGGAGGCTGGGAAGTCCATGGCGATTCGTACCCTCGATTCGCGGGTGTACATCGGCCCGAGCATCTGGGCGTTGACGCGCGTCATTCGCTTGACGGTGGATATCGGCGAGCTTGAAGAGCGGCCAACCGACAAGATCGACGGGTTCACCGACCGGCTGATTGAGCTGATCCCCACGCTCTACGAGCACAGCTGCTCGCTGGGGCGGCCCGGTGGCTTCATCGAGCGGATGCGCGACGGCACCTGGATGGGCCATGTCATGGAGCACGTCGCCATCGAACTCCAGAACCTGGCCGGTTCGGAAGTGACCCGTGGCCTGACGCGCTCGACCGATCAGACCGGCGTCTACAACGTGGTCTACCAGTACCAGCAGCGCGACCTCGGCCTGGCGGCTGGCGAGCTGGCGCGGCGCTTGCTCAACTGGATGATCTACGAGGACGACCCGGAGTTCGACTTCGACGCCGAGTTGGAGCAGCTGATCCGTCTTGCGCACCGGCTCGATTACGGACCGAGCACGCAAGCGTTGGTCGACGAGGCACAACGTCGCTCGATCCCGGTCATGCGCCTGGATGACAACTACTCGCTCGTTCAGTTGGGGCACGGTGTGCATCAGAAGCGCATCTGGGCGACGACCACCTCGGAAACGAGCAACATCGCGGTCGATCTCGCCAGCAACAAGCGCCTGACCAACCAGCTGCTGCGGGGCATCGGCATCCCGGTTCCGCGTGGCACGACGGTCAGCGATGTCGATTCCGCCGTGCGCGCCGCGTCACAGATCGGTTATCCGGTCGTGCTCAAGCCGATGGACGGCAATCATGGTCGCGGCGTGCGCATCAACCTCAAGGACGCCGACGAGGTGCGTGACAACTTCGAGGCGGCCGCTAGCGAGAGTCGTACCGGCCGGGTGATCGTCGAGTCCTATATCCGCGGCAACGATCACCGCGTGCTGGTCGTCGGTGGCAAGGTCGTGGCGGTCGCCGAGCGCGTGCCGGCCCACGTGCGAGGTGACGGCATCCACACCGTCCAGGAGTTGATCAACATCACGAACGAGGACCCGCGTCGCGGCATCGGCCACGAAAAGACGCTGACCCGGATCACGGTCGACGACGCGGTCATCGAGTTGCTGGCGGAGCAGGGCCTGACGCTCGATTCCGTGCCCGACGTTGACCAGTTCGTGCAGCTGCGGCTGACCGGCAATCTCTCGACCGGCGGCACGGCGATCGACCGCACTGACGATATCCACCCGGACAATGCGGAGATCGCCGAGCAGGCGGCAAGGGTGATCGGCCTGGACATTGCTGGCATCGACATGCTCGTCGAGGACATCTCGAAGCCGCTCAAGGACCAGAACGGCGCGATCTGCGAGGTCAACGCCGGACCCGGGTTCCGGATGCACACCCATCCGACGGTCGGCCACCCACGTGACGTGGCCCGTCCGGTCATCGAGCGGCTCTTCCCGCCGGGCGCGCCGTCGCGAGTGCCGATCGTGGCGATCACCGGCAGCAACGGGAAGACGACAACGACCCGGATGATCGCTCACATCCTGAAGATGCACGGCAAGCGCGTCGGCATGACGACGACCGACGGCATCTATATCGACGGGACGCAGATCCTCAAGGGAGATATGAGCGGGCCGCGGAGCGCGCTCATGGTGCTCCAGAATCCCACCGTCGAGGTCGCCGTGCTTGAGACGGCGCGTGGCGGGATCGTGCGCGAGGGCCTGGGCTTTGACCGCTGCGACGTGGGCGTGGTGACCAATATCACGGGGGACCACGTCGGCAAGCCGGGCGTTGAGTCGATCCGTGAGTTGGCCCAGATCAAGGCCGTCGTGCCGCGCGCAGTCTTCCGCGATGGTTACTCGGTTCTCAATGCGGATGACCCGCGCTGCATGTCGATTGCCAAGCTGGCGCGCGGCGAGCTGGTGCTCTTCTCGATGGATGCCGACAGCGAGCGCATCCGCGAGCACCTGCGCTCGCGCGGTATCGCCGTGGTGCTGCGCGAGACGAGCGACGGCGAGGTGATCAGCATCATCGAAGGGCGGCGGGAGACGGCGATCCTCAACGTGCGCCAGATCCCGGCGACATTCGAGGGGCGGGCGCGCTTCAACGTCAAGAATGCCCTGGCGGCGACGGCGGCCGCCTACGTCAGCGGCTGCGGAATCGAGACGATTCGCACCGGGCTGCGCACCTTCACGACCTCGTTCTATCAGGCGCCAGGACGCGCCAATCTGGCGACGGTTCGCGGCTTCCAGGTGCTCATCGATTACTGCCACAATCCTGCCGGCCTCGAGGAACTAGCCGATTTCATCGAGCGGCTCAATCCGAAGCGCACGATCGCGGTCATCGCGATGCCCGG
>DATGQR010000326.1:0-4622 GCA_035304105.1 Thermomicrobiales bacterium
GCCCCTCGGGCTGCGGCAAGAGCACGGTGCTCAAGACTTTCAACCGCATGAACGACCTCGTCCCGACGGCGCGCGTGGAAGGCCAGGTGCTCTACCACGACGAGGACATCTACGACCCGCGCGTCGATCCGGTGGCGGTGCGGGCGCGCATCGGCATGGTCTTCCAGCGCCCCAATCCCTTCCCCAAATCGATCTATGACAACGTTGCCTGGGGTGCTAAGATCAACGGTTACAAAGGCAACATGGACGAGCTCGTCGAGCGAAGCCTGCGCCAGGCCGCCCTGTGGGATGAGGTCAAGGACAAGCTGAAGGACAGCGGACTTTCGCTTTCCGGTGGCCAACAACAGCGGCTCTGCATCGCCCGCACGATCGCCATCCAGCCGGATGTCATTTTGATGGACGAGCCGTGCTCGGCGCTCGATCCCATCTCGACATTGCGAATTGAGGACTTGATGCGCGAGCTGGTCGAGGATTACACGATTATCATCGTCACCCACAACATGCAGCAGGCGGCGCGCGTCTCCGACCTGACGGCCTTCATGACGCTCAACGATCAGCGCTCGGGCACGCTCGCCGAGATGGGCCCGACCGACGAGATCTTCACCCACCCGCGTGACCCGCGCACTGAGGATTACATCACCGGCAGGGTCGGCTAAAAGCACCAATTACACGACGAATCAAAGCGTGGCCGGAGCCGCGCACGGCGCATCGGAATCGAGGATTCATGTCCAGTAGCCATCCAACGCGAGTCGAATTCACTGGTGAGCTCAAGGCGATCCAGGATGACGTGCTGCGGCTCGGCAGCATGGTCGACCGCCAGATCCATCGTGCCATCGAGGCGCTGCGCAAGCAGAACGTCGAGCTGGCCAAGCAGGTCATTGAGCTTGATCAGACGATCAATGATCAGCGTTGGAAAGTCGAGGATGGCACCATCCGGATCATCGCGCGCCAGAGCCCGATCGCGGGCGACCTGCGCCACGTCATGGCTAGCGTGCACATTGCCACCAACCTCGAGCGCATGGGCGACCATGCCGAAGGCATCGCCCGGCTGACGCTGCGGATCGCCGACGAACCACTCCTCAAGGAACTGGTCGATATCCCCGAGATGGCCGCAATCGCCAGCCGCATGCTGACCGAGTCGCTCGATGCGTTCGTCAATAAGGACGCTGAGCGCGCCCGTGAGATCGCCAGCTGGGACGTCGAGGTCGATCGCCTGTATGAGATCGTCTACCGCGATCTGCTGGCGGCCATGATCGCCGATCCGCAGACCGTCCCGCGAGCCACGCACCTGCTATGGGTGGCTCATAATCTGGAGCGCATCGCCGACCGGGTCACGAACATCTGCGAGCGCATCATCTTCGCCGTGACCGGCCAGTTCGAAGAGGTCAATTATAAGAACTACGGTGACCAATTCGCCCACACCAACTGAGCGTTCCATTTACACTTTCCCATTGATTCTTTATCCGTCGTCGAACAGCGACCGGCAGGGATGACCACCATCATGACTCGAACCGACTACACATCCAGCATCCAGGGCGTCAAGGACGCCACCCTGACGCTCGCCAGCATGGTCGACAAGGCAATTTCGCGCTCGATCGAGGCCTTCGAGAACTGGGACGCCGAGCTGGCGCAGGAGGGCGTCGACGGCGACGACCTGATCAACGATGCCCGCTGGCAGCTCGAAGAAGAGGTCATCCTGATCATCGCGCGTCAGGCCCCGATGGCCCGTGACTTGCGCGAACTGATCGCCGCGCTGGCCACCTGCAGCGAGCTGGAGCGCATCGGCGACTACGCCAAGGTCGTCGCCCGCACCGTGCTCGACTCGCCCGAGCGGCCGGAAATCCAGGCCTGCGCGCGCATTCCGGAGCTGGCCGCGCTGGGCCGCCAGCAGCTGGCGAACTGCATGGAGGCGTTCGTCGAGGGCGACGCCTCGATGGCTCGCCGGGTGGCCCGCCAGGACGATGAGATGGACTTACTCTGGAACCGCATCTATCGCGAGCTGCTGACCGAGATGATCGCCGACCCCGAACTGGTCCCGGAGGCATCGGGCCTGCTCTGGATCGCCCATAACTTCGAGCGCATGGGTGACCGGGTGACCAACATCTGCGAGCGCATCATCTACGCCGCGACCGGCCAGTTCGAGGAGAACGTCCATCTCGCCGGAGCGGGAACTGGGGAACATGACTAGCGCCGCCGCGCGCAACCAGCGACAGATCATCGAGCTGATGGTCGAGTGTAGCGAACGCGTGCACCAGGCATTGCTGGTCGCCGAATTCGCGCGCCTGGCCGAGGTCGTCGGCATGGGCGCCGACGGTGAGAACACCACCGGCGTCGACGATTTCGCCGAGCGCGCCGCCCTGGAGTTCCTCGCGGAAGCCCCCCTGCCAATCAATATCCTCAGCGAGGAGACCGGCCTGATTGACCGCGGCGCGGCGCTCACGGCCGTGGTGGACCCAATTGACGCCACCAACAACGCTATCAGCTTGCCGACCTTTGACGCGCCCGACCGGACCGATCTCGCCGAGCGCGCCGTCGACCCGGAGCAGAACCAGCACCTCTACGGCTATCCGTATTTCGCCTTCTCGATCGGCATCTTCGAGGATGACCAACCGCTGGCCGGCTGCGTCCGCAACCTGCCGACCGGCGAGGTCTTCACTGCCTACCGGGGTTGCGGCGTTGAGTTGGACGGGTTGCCGGTGCGCGGCTCCGGGCGCGAGACGCTCGACCGGGCGCGCGTCGCCTTGATCCGGCCGGAGACGACGACCGCGCTGCGCGCGATCGAACCAATGCTGGTCGGACTGCGCACCCGGGTACGGATCGGGGGGTGCTCGGCACTGGACCTGGCGCTGATCTCCTGCGGCGTGCTGGATGCCGTCGTCAACCCGAATCGGCACTCACCGGCCGGCTTCGGCGAGAAGATCGTCGACTACGCTGGCGCGCTGCCGCTGCTCGCCGAGGTCGGCGGCGTCCTGACCCACCACGACGGCTCGCCGATTCCGACCGCGCTGAACCTCACATCCCGCGCGCCCATCCTTGCCGCGGTCACGCCAAAGCTGCATGATGAGATCCGTCAGGTGCTCGAGCGGGTGGACTGGACGGCGGATGAGGAATGAGCGACGGCGACCGGTTCGAGCTGTATGACCTAAGGGTTACCGTCGACGCGATCCACGGCCGCTCGGTCTGCGGCCTACAAGTCGGCGACTATTTCGAGGTCACCGAATCCAGCCGCGTGCGCATCCCGGAAGGGAAGCACTTCTGCCTGTACGCCCTGCAGGCAGTCCTGCCGCTACTGCCGCCCAAGCAGCGCCACCTCGATCCCAACGACTGGCTGGAGCGCGACACGCTGGTCGCCTGCCCCGACCCCGATGAACGGCTGATCATGCGCATCGAGCGCATCGGCCGCCGCGAGCTGGCCACTGACGACCTGACATGACATCCCGCCCCCGCGAGCTCTCGATCGCCTTCCAGACCGACAAGCGGCCAGACGAGTACCGCCGGCTGGCCGGGATGGTCGAAGAATTCGGCTTCGACGCGCTGTCGATGTACAGCGACCTGACCTTTCAGCCCCCGATCGTCCCGCTGACGATCGCGGCCGTTGCCACCCGGCGCATCCGGCTCGGCCCAGCATCGCTCAACCCCTTCAGCCTGCATCCGGTCGAGATCGCCGGGCAGATCGCCACGCTCGACATGGCCAGCGGCGGGCGCGCCTACCTCGGCGTCTCGCGCGGGGCCTGGCTGGACGCCATCGGCATCGAACAACGGCGCCCAATCGCCCGGGTGCTTGACACGCTCGAAGCGGTCGGCTACCTGCTATCCGGTGGGGAAGGCGGCTACCAGGGGCGGACGCTGGAGATCGACCCGGGCGTGCGGCTGCGCTACCAGCCGGAGCGCTCGGCGATCCCGCTCATGCTGGGCGCCTGGGGCCGGCGGCTGATCAGCCGCGCCGCCGCGCTGGTCGACGAGGTCAAGATCGGTGGCTCGGCCAATCCGGACATCATCCCGCTGGCGCTCGACTGGGCCGAGCGCGACGGTGAACACGCGCCGGGCATTGTCATGGGCGCGGTGACGATCGTCGATGAGGACGGCGACGTCGCCCGCAGGCTCATCCGCCGCGAGATGGCGCTCTACCTGCCAGTCGTCGCCCCGCTCGACCCGACCGTCGAGGTTGACCCCGAGTTGCTTGCCCGCGTCGGTGCGCTGGTCGACGCCGGCGACCTGGACGGGGCCGGGGCGCTGATCCCCGAGGACCTGCTGCGCCGCTTCAGCTTCGCCGGGACTCCAGCGGACATCATCGAGCAGTGCGAGGCGCTGTTTGATGCTGGCGCGGCCAGGATCGAGTTTGGCACACCCCACGGGCGCACGGCGGAGCGTGGCCTGGACCTGCTGGGGCATGTAGTGTTGCCGGCGCTCGGCCACTGGCGAGAGTGAACGTATAGCCCAGCGGTCACCCCTCCGATGCCCCACATGGCCCATCCATACCGAATGTCGCTGGACCTGTGCATCTTCCAGCAATGCGCGCGGGGACCGTACAGTGAATCCGTAAAACAGAAGGAAATGCCCTTCCCTTCTGAACCCTGCATCTATGGCCCCTGGAGTGGCACCAGGGGCCATAGCCTTTCTCA
>DATGQR010000327.1:0-20986 GCA_035304105.1 Thermomicrobiales bacterium
CGCCTATATGGGATGAAATGAACCGGGTATCCTCGGGATCGCGTCCCTGGGGGTGATGCGCCAATGGCGTTGTCGATTGCTGGGGAACGGTGGGGGAGCCTCGCGCCGTCACATTGTGAGCGGAAAACGGGCAAAAGAGTACGGCCCCGACAAACCGGTCTGGAATCGACACATCGCATTCGATCTACGCTGTCGGTGTCAGTCCGAAGACTGTCCTGCCAGACGAGACTCTTGCGAGGCGTTGAGCGTGACGCTCATCGCCGGCTGTGAACTCGAATTCCGGTTGAACCTACGAGGCCGAAGCCACGTTATGCGGTCTTGGCCAGAACCCGTAGTGGTTCATCAGCCTCACGAAATCAAACACCTGGATGAGTGATTTCGTTTGTCGATCCGTCTCAATCCATCGGGACCGTACATACATACTAGCGGCCTTTTGCCCACCTGTCAATACCCTTCTCCGAGAATGCTCGGTTTCTGGCCTGACGAGCGGCCGCGCGATTCCGGCCAAGCGGTACTGATGTCCTGCCGGCGGCGCCTTGACTATATGCGCATCTAACGATATGATGGCCGATGGTGCGTCACACGGTGTGGCGCTTTTCATTTGGATGGACGCTCGCTGCCCGGTCATCGCGGCTCGGGCGCGAAACACGACGAGGTGAGAAGCATGACCATGGCAGCCGTTCTGATCGCCCGAATCAGGAGCCGCGAGCGCGTGATCGCGAACATCATGCGCCGCAACCCGGATACCTACGCCAGCAACCCCCACTACATCGCCCTGCGCACGGCGGTGCGCTCCTACCGCGACGCGCTGAACCAGCTCGAGCGCGCCAGCTTGCCTGGCATGGAGCTTACTCAAAGTCGGTAGACAGGCGCTCATTTTCGCCCTTATACTGGCCTCGATGTTGTTGACATACACCACGTGTTGAGGGTGTGGGGGTGGAGAGAAACGGCCCCCTGGAGCGTGTAAGCTCCAGGGGGCCGTTTCTCTGACTCAGAGGGAGAGAGCATCCATGTCACTCGTCGATCTCGTTCGCCAACTCCAGCAGGAGGATTTCTGCCCGCGAGACGGCTTCCCGATCATCGAGATCAACGGCCAGCGGCGCTGCTCGGTCGAGTACGCCGACGGCCTGATCGGCGGCCAGAAGATCATCGGTATCGCCGAAGATCCAGCCGGTATGACCCTGCTCTTCGCCAACGGCCGCGCCATGCCGCTGACTGAACCGGGCAGCGGCGAGCCACTCGTCGCTCGCGCCGGCATGCTGCCCGACCTGCGCGCGCTCTTGATCGGGCGCACCGTCGAGGGCTTCCGCCACGGCGAGTGGGTCAGCCACGATCATCCACAGGAGCGGCACCCGATCTTCGCGCTCCAGTTCAGCGGCCCGGAACCACCCGACCAGCGCACCCTGGAGATCAGCTTCGAGTCGGTCAAGCAGATCCGCGACGGCATCCGGCCGCTCAGAGAGAAGCGCGCCGATGAGTGAGCCGATCTTCCACATCACCGACCGGGAGAGCTGGGAACGCGCCCTCCAGGAGGAGGTCTACGTCGCCCCATCGCTGTTCAGCGAGGGCTTCATCCACTGCTCCGCCCGCGAACAGGTGACGCGCGTCGCCGACGCGCTCTACGCCGAGCGCGACCGCCTGCTGCTGCTGGAGATCGACCCCGGCGAACTGGACGCGGAGGTGCACTGGGAGGGCGAGGAGGAGCGCTTCCCGCACGTCTACGGCGCGATCCCGCTCGATGCCGTCGGCCGCGTGGCGCCGCTGGAGCGCGACGCCTCCGGCAGGTTTGCGTTCCCGCCCGAACTCGCCTAGCCTACCCCAACAACTTCGGCGCCAGTCGAAAGGGGTAGCGCATGGGTATCGTCACGCTCCAGATTCACAGCCGCGAACCGTACGCCGGTGGAGAGGCCTTCGGGGATGTCGGGCCATATGAGCGGCTCGACGGCACACTGACGTACGCGGTCGATCCCGAGCATGAGGTCAACCGGGTAATCGTCGACCTGGACAAAGCGCCGCGCGACGCCGACGGTCGGGTGCGCTTCAGCGGCGACTTCTGCCTGCTCATGCCGGCCGACCCGGCGCGCGGCAACCGCCGCGTGCTGGTCGAGCTGCCAAACCGCGGCCGCAAGCTCTACCCGCGGCATTTCAACCGCGCGCCAATGGAGGTGCCGCCCACGCGCAACATCCCGGTGGGCGACGGCTTCCTCTTCCGCCATGGCTTCGCGGTCGCCTCGGTCGGCTGGCAGTGGGACGTCTTCCGCGACGATGCCCTGATGGGCCTGGAAGCACCCGAGGCGCTCGGGCCGAACGGCGAGCCGATCACCGGCCAGACGGTCGTCGAGATCCACCCCAACACGCGCGACACGACGCGGCTGCTCGCCAACCGCCTGCACGCGCCCTATCCGACCGCTGACATCGATGACCCGGACGCCACGCTCTACGTGCGCGACTGGGAGGACGGCCCGGACCGGGTCATCCCCCGCGACCAGTGGCGGTTCGCCCGTGAAGATGACGGCGAGGTCGTCCCCGACCCTAGCTACATCTACCTGGAGGGTGGCTTCGAGCCGGGCAAGCACTATTATGTCGTCTACACCACGGTCGGCGCGCCGGTCGTCGGGACTGGCCTGCTGGCCGCGCGCGATGTCGCGTCATTCCTGAAATACGACACTGGTGGGGACAATCCGCTGGCCGGGCAGATCGACTATGCCTACAGCTTCGGTGTCTCGCAGACGGGGCGGATGCAGCGGCACTTCCTCAGCCTGGGAATGAACCTGGACGAAGAGGGGCGGCAAGCCTACGACGGCATGTTGATCCACGTGGCCGGAGCGCGGCGCGGCGAGTTCAACCATCGCTTCGGCCAGCCGTCAGTGCAGGCCACGCCCGGCTTCGGCCACCGCTTCCCGTTCGCCGACGACCCGCTGGACGATCCGCTAACTGGCAAGCGCGCCGGGCTGCTCGACCGCCAGCGGGAGCTGGGCGGCGTTCCGCGCATCTTCTACATCAACACCTCTGCCGAGTACTGGCGCGGCGATTGCGCGCTGCTCCACATCGACCCGGCCGGCGAGCGCGACCTGCCGCCCTCGGAGGAGGCGCGCATCTACCTCTTCGCCGGCACCCAGCACGGCCCCGGCGTCGTGCCGCAGACGCGCTTGAACACCAACGACGGCGGCGTTGGGCGCTACGGCTTCAACACGGTCGAGTACACGCCGTTGCTGCGCGCCGCGCTGCTGAACATGGATCGCTGGGTGACCGAGGGAGTCGAGCCGCCGCCTAGCAGCCACCCGACGCTGCACGACGGCACGGCCACGGATCGGCGCAGCGTGATCCTGGGCTTCGAGCCGCTGCCAGATATGTACCTCCCCGACCCGGAGCGCCTGCCGGTGCTGCGGACGGTCGATCTCGGCCCGCAGGAGGAGCAGGGCATCGGCAGCTATCCGGTCGAGGAGGGCCGCGCGTACCCCTGCTTCGTCGCGGCCATCGACGAGGACGGCAACGAGGTCGCAGGCATCCGGCTGCCAGACCTGACGGTGCCACTCGGCACTCACACCGGCTGGAACCCGCGTGACCCCGACACCGGCGCGCCGGAGCAGATCATGGCGATGCAGGGCTTCACCTCGTGGTTCCCGGTCACGACCGACGACCGCATCGCGGCCGGCGATCCCCGACCGGCGATCTTCGAGCGTTACGAGAGCCGCGAGGATTACCTGACCCAGGTGCGCGCCGCCGCCGAGAAGCTGGTCGCTGAACGCTACGCCCTGCGCGAGGACGTCGAGACGATGGTCTCAGATGCCGCCGAGCGCTGGGACTACGTGATGAGCAAACATCGCAAGGCGTGAGCGAGGCGCGCCAGCGCGGCCAACTCGCGCTGGCGCGCCCGACCATCCTCGGCCTAGCGGGGCGGTACAAATCCCGGTAGAAGCCACACGCTGCCGCGACCGCGCGAATTCGCGGCGGGGTAGTGTAGGAGCGTGGGCCAATCGACACCGCACGAGAGTGAGACACCCCCATGCTCTGGTATTGCCGCTACAAATGGCATCACAACACCACCCGCGAGAAGGTTGCGCGGCGCGTCGTCGAACAGCACGACGCGGGCAAGAACCAGCAGGACAAGATCCGGGGCTGGTATGACCTGGCCGGCGGCGGCGCGGGCTTCCTGATGATCGAGACCGACGACCCGCAAGACCTCACCGACATCCTCCAGCCCTACATGGATCTGATGGACGTCGACGTCCACGCCGTCATCGAGAACGACTACGACGCCACCATCGAGCGGCTGCGGAACGTCTAGCCCTCAGCGCAGCGCCTTTCGCAGTTCGGCGAGCGGGCGGGCGTTGAGCGTGTCTCCGGCTTCCAGCCAGCCCCGGCGGGCATGGTCGACGGCGTAACGCATGCGCTCCAACTCCTCCGGCCGCGAGGCACGGCTAACCAGGGCGACCGGCACGCCGATCTCGCGCGCCAGCTGGCAATGGCGGTCGGGCAAGTCGAGCCGGCGAGGGTCGCCATCCAGTTCGACCGCGCAGCCGGCGTCGCGGGCCGCCTCCAGCACCCGGGCGACGTCGGCATCGCGCGGGTCGCGCTCATTGATGATCCGGCCCGTCAGCCGCGCAAGCAATCCGCAGCGCGGGTGTTCCAGCGCGCGCAGCATGCGGCTGGTCTGCCTGTCGCGTGACAGCTCGTAATTGTTCTCCAGGCTCATGATGACCAGATCGAAGCCGTCGAGGTCGTCGCCGTCCACCGCTGGCGCGCCGTCCTCTAGCACCTCGACCTCGACCCCGGTGAACAGGGCGAGGCCATCCAACTCCTCGTTCAGCCGGGCGCACTCCTCGGCAAGCTTCCGCAGCGCCCCGGCATCCCGCTTCGACGCCAGCCGTCCCGCAATCAGCAGATAGTCGTAGCCGCGCTCGGCAGCGGCGCGGGCCAGCGGCTCGATGGCGTCGGCGCTGCCCGGCGTGACGTGCAGATCGCCGCGCACGTCGTCGGGCTTGATCAGCTCGGGCAGCGCGCCAGCGCGGGCGGCCTCGATCTCGCCGCGGTTCTCACGCAGCTCCGGCGGGACGTAGGCCATGCCGTAGGCCGCATAGACCTCCTCCTCGGTCGCGCTGGCCAGCCGCTCGTCGCCGGCAAACAGCCCGTACTCGTTCAGCTTCCAGCCGCGCACCAGGGCGATGTCGCGCAGCGCTAGCTGGTGGGCGCGCGAGCCGGTGAAGTACATCAGCGCCGCCCCCCAGCTCTCGGGCGCGACGACGCGCAGATCGACCGGGATGCCGGACTTGAGCAGGACGGTCGCGCGCGTCTCGCCCTGGGCGACGACGCTCTGGATCTCGTCATACTCGACGAAGCGCTCGATCACCTCGGCGGGCCTATCGGAGGTCGCCACGCAGTCGAAATCGGCCACCGTCTCGCGCTTACGCCGGAAGCTGCCGCCGACGCGCCCCTGCGCGACGCCCTCCAGCCCTTGCAGGAAGCGCTCAAGGGCCAGAGCCTCGTCCTCCACGTCGGCCCGCAGGTGACGTTGCTTCTTGCGCCGGCCGACGAGCACGGCTTCACGCAGGTTCTGGACGGTCTTCGCCCCGAAGCCGGAGACGGTCTCGATCGCGCCCGAATCCAGCGCGGCCTCCAGATCGTCGAGCGTGGCAATGCCCAGCTCGTCGTAGAGTGCCTGCACCCGCTTCGGTCCCAGGCCGGGGATCTGCAGCAGGTCGCGCAGCGTCGCTGGCGAGCTGCCGCGCAGCTCCTCCAGCGCGGTGAAGGTGCCGGTCTCGTTGATCTCGAGCAGCGTCTCGGCCAGATCCTCGCCGATCGCCGGCAGTACGGTGAGGTCCGCGCCCTCGGCGATCAACTCCGACAGCGGGCGGGGCAACTCCTCGATTGTCACGGCGGCGTTGCGGTAGGCGCGCACCCGGAAGCGGTTAGCGCCCTCCAGCTCCAGCAGGTCGGCCATCTCCACCAGGAGCGCCGCGATCTGATTGTTCGTCAATGCCATGGACCGGTCCCGTCATCGCGTGCGAAAACCCTCGCCGGGGCAGGCGTCAGCCAGCTGGTTACGAAAGCAGCCGGTAGGCGAACGATACGATAGCCGAGCAGCAACTTCCCGCATGGACCTCGCTGATCCGAGCTGCGCCGCGTTGCGCATCACTCCCGGAAATGGATCAGAGCCCGGGGGTCCCGGGCTCTGACTGGACCGCATGTTTTTCAATGGCAGAGGGCACGAACGGCGCGACTGGCGGTTTGCCATCTCCACGCCGGCTTACCCCGGGATCACGCCCACGTACTCCTGACTGGCGCAGGCCTGAGGCTTGTACGGGACGCGGATCGTTCCGGTGTAGCGATTCACGCAGTACGGCAGTGGCCCATCGGCGGGTGTGACATGGGGCCTCTGGGCCGGACTGCAGGTCTGAGAGGAGAGCCAGGTGACCCCGCCGGTGTACTGGTTGATGCAGAGCGTCACCGGGTCGGCCGCCGGCAGCACCAACGACCGTTCCACGCCCGGGCAGTTCCCGTTGTGGAGCGGCACCCCGACTTCCCCGGTATAACGATTGACGCAGAGCATAACCGACTGCTGGATACTGACGCTGCCGGTGGTCGCGCCCTGGTCGTCATCCATGACGCGCACGACGATCGTCGTGACGGCCGCGCCCGGGTCGAGCGTGCAAGCGCCCTGGTTGCCATTCCCGTCAGTCTCGAAGTCGCCGTTGTTGTCGCAGTCGAACTGGTAGGTCAAGGTGTCATCCGTGCCAGGATCGCTGGCGAAGACTTCGAGCGTCACCGTATCACCGTCGCGCGTCGTTTCGATCGAGTCGACCGTCGGCGGGACGTTTTGAACGGTGACGGTGAGCTGACCGCAGCCAGTGTCCTCGCCGTCGGAAACGCACACTTCGATTGTGTGCTGGCGGTCATCCGGATACGGTCCATAGCTGATGGAGAAGGACCCGTCCGAATCGTAGGCCAGCGGTTGTGGTCCGTCGCCGTAGTCAACTGTCGCGGTGTGTGAATCGAGGGTGCCGGGATCGCTGTAGCTGCCAGTCGTGTCGAGCGAGTCGCCCTCGTCCAGCGTGAGCTCGCCGTCCAGACGCACCGTCGGCGCGACGTTGGCAACCGAAACCGTCACACTTTCGCTGTCGCTGCCGCCGTCCTTATCCTCGATGGTCACGGACACGTCGTAGCTGGATGTCCCGTCCAGATACTGGTGCGTTTGCGCGAAATCGCTCGACCCAGCCGGGAGATTGATAATCTCCGGCTGGCTTCCATCGCCCCAATCGATCGTGAGCGTGAACGTATCGAACTCGCCCGGAGCATCGATGTCTCCGCTGATGGTTGCGGTCTCGTTCTCGTCGATCGTGTCGCCGGCCAATCCGGTGAGCGTGGGCGCGACATTACTTACGGCCACATCCACCGTTCCGGTAGCGCTGGCTCCAAATGGATCGCTGACGAGCACGTAGACGGTGACAGTATTGGACGCACCAGCGCCGGCGTCGTCCGGGAACTCGCACTCATAGAGAGCACTCGACTGAGGACCGCTCTCGTATTCCCCGTCGCCGTCACAGTCGAACGCGTAGCTCAAGGTATCGTCGTCGTCATCCTCCGGGTCGGTCGCGGTGACGGTGACGGTGCTCTTGCCGCCCTCATCGACGTTCGTGGCACTGGCAACGACGGAGCTGATGTTTGGTGCGGCGTTGACGATTTCGACGGCGCCGATGTCGCAGGCCGCGCCCTGCGGCCGGCTCGTGCCCCGCTGGTCCGCGCTCAAGCCGCAGTCTGCCGCGCCGGCATCGACGGCCTGGCTGCCGACAAGCAGCATGTGCGTCATCCCATTGCCACCGTTATCGGCCAGCGGCGCCAGATTGGCAATGCCAGCGACCACATCCGTGTCCTGATCGAGCGCGCAACTGCCGTCACCATCGAGGTTGTGGCCGAGCGAGTCGATCTCCAGGCCGGGAAAGATAGTCGCCTGAGTACAGTCATCGCCGTCGTTCCCGGCGATGAGCGTTCCGATCAAATTGACGAGGCCCCCCTCCCGACGCAATCCAGCGCCATTATCAGCGGCGTTGTCAGTGATCGTGACGTGGGTGAGTGTCGCTTCCGAGGGTGGGGGATTGCCGATCCCACTTAGCAGGTAGTTATAGATCCCACCCCCGTTGGTTGCGCTGTTGCCCGAAATCGTGCTGTTGGTGATCGAGAGTAGCCCGCCGGGCTCAGGATGCCCCCGCCCCTGAGCCCGGCGGCATTATTCGCGATGGTGCTGTCGGAGATAGTCACCAGGGGGCCGCCATCGCTCTTGTAGATGCCCCCGCCTTCGTGACCCACGGTATTTCCAGCGATGGTCGAGCCACTGATCGTTACCGAGCTACTCAGGATCCGGATGCCGCCCGCAAAACCGCTCTGCGCAGTTGTGCGGTTATTGGAGATCGAGCTGTCGACGACGGTAAGCGTGCCGTTGCTCGTCATTATCCCGCCGCTGTTGCCATACGCCGAGTTGTCATCGACCGGGGAATGCGGCGGGATCGAGGTCGCCTCGCACGCGAGACAGTGGCCTTCACACCAAAGAAGTTCACACCAAAGAAGAGAGGAGATCGGCCCGCAGTGGGCCGATCCCTTCCATCAAGGCTGTGCGGGACTAGACGCGAATCGCCGTCACCCCGGCCTGTTCGACCTGCCGGTTGAACGCGGCCACCTCGCTGTCAAGCAGTTCCCTGAGGCGCTCGAGCTGGGCATCGGCTTCGGCCGAGAGCTCCGCGAACAGGTCGTAGGCCTGCTGCGGCGGCTGGCCCTCGGCGGAGGAGACGAAGCCGGCCAGCCCGGCCAGCTGCATGTCGAGCTTGGCCGGGAAGTTCAGGATGTCCTGAAGGCTCTGGGCCCGGTACTGGGTCAGCTCGCCCTCGACCTCCAGCAGTTTGTCGTTGAGACTCTTCGCAGCCTCCTTGATGCCTTCATCCTCGCTGCGCTCGGCCCAGCTATCGGCCTGCTGCTTGACGCGGCGGATCGTGTTGATCCCCTCGTTGACTTCGCTGAGCTTGGCGTTAACTTGCTGGTGAAGCTCGAACTGGGCGCGGTAGTCCTCCGCCGTCGACTCGCTGCGCGGGTCGGGCACGATTTCGAACTCCGCCTCATACTCCTGGCCGTCGACCTTCAACCGCGCCCGGTAGGTACCCGGAACGACGACCGGCCCGGCCTGGACGCCGCCGAACGCGGCCGCGCCGGCGCTCGACTCCAGCGGCGTCGGACCCTCTACCTGCATGTTCCAGATGAAGCGGTTCGCGCCGGCCTTCTTCGAAACGGACGGCTCGCGCTTGTCGTCGGACTGCTCGCTGTCGAAGCGCTTGAGGACGTTGCCCTCGCTGTCCAGGAACTCCAGCTCGACCGTGCCCTCCGGCTCTTCCTTCAGCCAGTAGCGCAGCTGGACACCGCTGGGTGGGTTGTTGCCGGCGTCGATGAAGGTCACCTCGCTGGTGCCGTCGTCGTTCTTCTCGAAGGTGTAGGTCTGGATGAAGCCGCCAGCGAAGGAGTAGTTGATCCCCGGGCGCGGCGGGTGCGGGCCGAAGTCGGTCGGGCGCGGGAAGCGCACCGTCGGCCCGGGCGCAAACAGCTTGACGTCGCCGGGGTCCGCCTCGGCCTGGCGCAGCGGCGCGATGTCGTCGAGGATCCAGAAGCTGCGGCCGTGGGTGGCGACGACCAGGTCGTTGTCCTTGACCACCAGATCGTGGATCGGGCAGACCGGCAGGTTGAGCTGCAGCGGCTGCCAGAGCCCGCCATCGTCGAACGAGACGAACAGGCCGGTCTCGGTGCCGCAGAAGAGCAACCCCTCGCGCACCGGGTCCTCGCGCACGACGCGGGTGTAGGCGCCGTTGCCCGTCTCGGAGTCCCAGGGCAGGCCGTCGATGATCTCGGTCCAGGTCTGGCCGTAGTCCTCGGTCTTGTAGATGTAGGGGCGCTCGTCGCCGCTCTTGTAGCGCGTGGCCACGACGTAGGCCTTGCCGGCCTTATGGGGCGAAGCCTCGATGATCGAGATCAGCGCCCAGTCCGGCAGATCGGGCGGATTGACGTTCTGCCAGTTCGCGCCATCGTCCCGGGAAATATGCACGAGCCCGTCGTCCGAGCCGGCCCAGAGGACGCCCTGTTCGACTGGCGACTCGGCGAAGGCGAAGATCGTCGCGTAGGTTTCGGCGCCGGTGTTGTCCTTGGTGATCGGGCCGCCGGAGGGTTCCAGCGTCTCCGGGTCGGCGCGCGTCAAGTCCGGGCTGGCGATCTCCCAGGACTGGCCGCCGTCGCGCGTGCGGAACAGGTGGTTGCCGCCCGAGTAGACGACCGAGCCATCGTGCGGCGAGATGACGATCGGCGAGGTCCAGTTCCAGCGGTACTTCAGATCTTTAGCGCCGTGGCCCATCATCATGCGCGGCCAGACATCGATCGAAGCGGTCTGCTCCTTCTTCTGGTTGTAGCGCGTCATGATGCCGGACATCGCCCCGGCGTAGATGATGTCGGGGTCGTTCGGGTCGACCGCGATGTAGCCGGACTCGCCGCCGCCGATTTCCTTCCAGTCCGCGAAGGTGATCGCGACGTTGCGCGAGCGGCTGGGCACGCTCATCGTCGTATTGTCCTGCTGGGCGCCGTAGACGCGGTAGGGGAACTTGTTGTCGACGGTGACGTGGTACATCTCGGCGGTCGGCTGGTTGTAGATGCTCGACCATGACTTGCCGCCGTTGAGCGTCACCAACGCGCCGCCGTCGTTGCCCAGGATCATCACGTCGTGGTCGTGCGGGTTGATCCACAGGTCATGATTGTCGCCGTGCGGGGCCGAGACCTGCTCGAAGGTCTTGCCCGCATCGATCGACTTCCATAGCTCGACGTTCAGCACCCAGACGGTGTCGGGGTCGGTCGTGTCGGCGTAGATGTTATGGTAGTACCAGGCGCGCTGGCGCAAATTGCGGTCCTCGCTGCCCTTGACCCAGGTCGCGCCGTAGTCATCGGAGCGGTAGACCGCGCCCTCCTCGTGCTCGACCATCGCCCAGACTCGCCCCGGCTGCGGGCCGGAGGCTGCCAGCCCGACCTTGCCGTAGACGCCCTCCTGAGGCAGGCCCGGGTTGCGGCTGATGTCCTCCCAGGTGTCGCCGCCGTCGAAGGAGCGGAAGATCTTGCTGCCCTCGCCGCCCGAAGACATGTAGTACGGACCGCGGCGCGCCTCCCAGGAACTGGCGTAGAGAATGCGCGGGTTCGACGGGTCCATCGTGATCTCGTTAACCCCGGCGTCCTCGCTGACGAAGAGGATGCGCTCCCAGGTCTTGCCGCCGTCGGTCGAGCGGTATAACCCGCGGTCCGGATTGGGCCCGAAGACGTGGCCGAACGCCGCGACGTAGACGATGTCCGGGTTCGTGGGGTGGATCGCGATCTCGCCGATGTTGCGGGTCGCCTCCAGGCCCATGTGCTGCCAGCTCTGTCCGGCATCGGTGGACTTGTAGACGCCGTCGCCGCGCGAGACGTTGCCGCGGATCGTCGTCTCGCCCATCCCGACATAGATCACGTTCGGGTCCGACGGCGCGACCTGCAGCGCGCCGACCGAGGCGTACTTGAAGTAGCCGTCGGAGACGTTGTGCCAGCTCGTGCCGGCGTCGTCCGATTTCCAGACGCCGCCGCCGGTCGAGCCGAAGTAGTAGACATCCCGATCCTGTGCCACCCCACACACGGCGACCACGCGGCCGCCTCGATGCGGGCCGATCAGCCGGTACTTCATCGACTCGAACTGCTTCGTATCGATCGCCATAGGTTCCCTGTACCTCGCATCCCTCATGCGCGCCGGATAGCCCGCCCGGCCGATCAGCCGGCAGGCGCTGACGCCGCGTCCGACGCTGCGTGTCCGGCAGCATAGCCGATGCGCTGCCGGCGTGTGATCGAGTTGCGGGAGACACTACGAAAGCGGCCCCGCTCCACGCCCGAGCTGAACGCGCCGCCATGATGCGCAACGCGGGCCATGGAGGGTCGAGGACAGGCGCTGCTTCGGTGACGAGAAGCGAGAATGGAAGGCGCCGGCCGCCACATACAGTTGGCGACCGGCGCACACGCGAGGCGTGTGGGACCGAAGACGAAGCCGGCTCCCGACAGCCCGCTTATCTGGTTCCCTTGAAGTAGTGCTTGCCCAGCCAGCGAGACACATCGCGGCCAATCTGCGCGCCCTGATCCTCAGCCGTGCGGAAGTGGATGCCCTGGTAGATGCGCGCGTCGATGGTGTCGGGAATGACGTCGGTGAAGCGCTGGTAGACGCGCGTCACATCCGGCGCTCCCGGCGCGATTCGCACCAACTCGAAGTCGACATTACCCCGCCGCATGCGCGGCTCGTTGAAGAAGTCCCGCGCGGTGTACATCATGGCTGCGGTCACGCAGTTGTAGCCCGACGGGTGCTCGGAATAGGCCGGCGTGCCCACCAGCGGCACCCACTCGGGGTCACCGGCCGTCCAGCGGTTGCCGTCATCGTCGCCCAGCCGGATGGCCGTGATCGGACGCCAGAAGCGGTAGTGCAGCTTGTCGTTGAAACAGTTGATCAGCGCATCCGCCCCGGCGAAGTTGACCGCCGCGAAGAAGCGCGCCTGCTCGCCCAGCGTCAACCCCGTCTTCAGCGCGTGCGCGCGGAAGGCGCGATTGTACAGCTCGGTCGGGTTGACTATGAAGAACAGGGCGACGGCTTCCTGCTCGGGCGTGCGCGGGCTGGTCGCCGTCGGGCCGCCGAGCAGCTTGACCTCCTCATAGTCTCTCGCGTACTGGCGCGAAGTCACGGCCAGAGGTCCCTTGGAGCGGAACTGCGAGGGCGCGGTCAGCATGAACGGCTCGACGTTGCCGACCCAGGCGAAGGGGTCGGGACCGTTGGTGGGCGGCGTTGGCCGCCACTGACCCGGCTGGTCCCCGGCCTCGACCGGCGTGGGCACGAAGCGTCCATCGTTGGCGCGCACCTCGAGCATCGCCTGGGCCGCGGCCTCACCGGCGGCGATGCCGGCCTGAACGGCGGCGGTGCCATCCGCGCTGGTCGCGGCGGCGATCGAGTCCGCCAGGCGGGCGTTGACGCGCGCGATGATGGCCGGCGACAGGGCGGGCGTGACCTGGACGCCGACGATGACGCGATGGGCGGCGGTGGCGACGGCGGCGGTCTTGGACGCCGTGCGCGGCGCGGCGGGCAGGCCGGCGTTGTAGGGCTGATGGGTGCGCTCGATCATCATCACGGCGTCGTAGATGGCGCCCTGGACCATGGCGATGTGCAGGATCGACACCTGCGGCAGCATTCCCGCGCCGGGTGTCGGCGCAGTAGCGGGGTTGGAAAATGCATCGATAGCATGCTGATTCCACTCGAGCACGATGTTGTTGGGTTGGTTGGCGGCCTCAGCCCGGGGCAGAGCGGCCGTAGACGCCATGCCGAGCAGCATGAGCGACAGTAAGACGATCAGCGTGAATCGGGTCACAACCTGGTCCCTGACTCTGGTTGCCATGTCATACCTCCTCGTTGAGTCGCCGTGTTGCGGCGGACATTGCCTGCGCGGGGCCACCGCGGCCCCGCGATCGCGAGTGGCCGGGGACGCCGGCCGCGTCGTTGCGAGCCTGGCGCGCCCCTGGTGCAGGGCGGGGGATCCATCCGAAAGGAGCGTGCTGATCCCCGGATCCCCCTGCCTCATCAGCCTGGATCAATCCGGCCCGGATTCCATCCGTCGAACCAAGCAATCCCGACTATGTAGCCGCGCCGACGGGCTGGACCGCGCAGCGTCGCGAACTACGTATTCGACCGCTGGCATGCCGGGCTCCCCCGCTAGTACGGTCCTGGCCCGACCGGTACCGGCGGTATCGAGTGGAAGCCGAGCGCGCTGACGCGCTTGCCGACCCGCTGGCCTTGCTCGATGCCCCGCTCGATCGCCGAGCGGAAGTGGATGCCGGCGTAGAGCCGCGAGATCGCTGCCTCCGCGGCCATCGCCGACCAGCTACTGAACGCGCGCGGCTCGAGCCCGAGGTCATCATGGGTGTGATCGGTGAAGGGCATATCGCCGAACAGGTCATGCATCACCTGGGCGAAGGCCGTCGTCTGCACCGAGTGGCCCGAGGTGTACTCCGGATAGGGCGGCGTCCCGACCGGCAGGGCGCGCTCGGCTCCGCCCCAGCCGGCGTCGATGTGCTGCTGGATGTAGCTGACCGGCCGGATCAGGTTGTAGCGATACTTGACGTCCCAGCAACTGATGAGGGACTCGGCAACGGCGATGGAGGTCTTGGCGTAGGCCTCGGCCGCGCTCACCAGGCTGATGTCGCGCGACTCCAGCACCTGAGTCAGGATCATCATGACGTGGCCGGTCGCGCCAACCGTCCTGGCGCCATCGCCCCAGAAGGTCGCGATGGTGAGCTGCTCGGCGGTCAGCGCCTCAACCACATCATGCACCTCCAGCGCCTCCCGGTAGAACGCCGAACCGGGTTCGGTCGAGAAGGCGGGCGGCGGCCCCGGATCGTATTCCGCGACGGAGTCCACGGTGAAGGGGCGGTTCGAGCCCCAGGAGGGCAGGAGCGGGATGGGGTTGTCCGGCGTGGTCGGAATCCACAGCCCCGGCCCGGCCGGCGCGGCGTAGTCCTGCGGAAAACTGCGCGTGTAGCCCTCGTGACCGCCGTCGGTCTGTGACCAGGCGAAGATGTGCGCCGCCCCCGCCTGCCCGCGGGTCGTTGACTGGCTGACGACGCGGCGTGGCAGGCCGCGCGCATGCGCCCGGGAGAAGGCGATCTCCAGGTCGTCGATCGCGGCCTGATTTTCCTCGCTCGCCGTGGGAAAGAGCAGTCGGGCCATCGACGCCAGCGTGCTGTTGGCGACCAGCGGCCAGTGGTGGACGGCCTCGTTGACGGATGGCGGCCTGGTCAGCCCGTTGAGCTGGCCAGCGAGGCTGCGGTAGCCGGGCGCGCCGGGGGCGATGGCCTCGTAGAGCGCAACGCTCATGTAGGCCAGGGCGCGCGAGCCGACCGGTGGCGTGAAGCCGGGCGTTTCCCGGACCAGCTTGATCGCCATCCGCAACCAGTCCGTGGCCACCTCCGAGCCGTGGCTGGCCGCCGACAGGAGCGGCTTGAGGGTCCATGGCCCGCCCAGGTCGGAGATCTCATTGCCGGTGATCGGGTGGAAACCGCGCACCGAGCTGCGCGCCGCCAGCGCGCCGGGAATACCGGCGGCGAGCGCGCCGAGGCTCAAGCCGCCAGCACCCTTCAAGAGCGCCCGGCGTGAAACCGCCGGGGTAGACATCACTTCGTCGTGCATGTCGTCAGTCCTTTGCATGTGGCGATGCCATCAGGGCATCCAGATGTGGCGCGAGGGACTCCGGGCCGCGCGCGATGGCCTCCTCTCCGGCGCGTTCGACCCCGGCGATGTCCTGCTCGCCAATGCCACGGGCGAACTAGAAACGTCGAGGGTCCGCCGGGTGCCGACGTGGCGACACGCCCGCGTCCTGCGAATCCCTCGACGCTGGCAAGGATGGCCCGCCGACGGCGCGGCTGCATCCGTCGAACGGCGCATGCGGGACTATGTAGTTGTCATGAGGTGGCGCGCCGGCGAGTGTCGGTACTACGCAGTGTCGCTGGCGAGCTGGTTGCTGACGGCGTAGGCTGCGGCCTCGGCGCGGTTGTGCGCGCCGATCTTGCGGTAGACGTTGGCGATATGGCGCTCGACGGTGCGCGTGCTGATCGCGAGCTGGCTGGCGATCTGCTGGTTGCTTTGGCCGGCGGCCAGCAAGCGCAGGATCTCGACCTCGCGCCCGGTCAAGCCGTCCGGGTAACGACGGGCGGCTACCGGTCCACCGGCCAGGCGGTCGATGCGCTCCAGGAGCCAGCGGGCGCCGCGGGACGCCGCGATCTCGCGGGCTTCGGCCAGGAACTGCCGCACCGTTCGAGCGCCGCCGACCCCGACGCCCAATTCGGCGAGGTCGACCAGCGTGAGCGCCCGCTCGAACGGCGCCTCGCACTCGGCGGCCAGCGCCAGCGCGACGTGCAGATGCTCCCTCGCCAGCGAAAGGTTCCCTACCCGGGCAGCGGCCACTCCGAGCAGGCGGCGCGCGGCGAGCGTCGCCAGTGGCTGGCGCGGGTTGCCAGCCAGCGCCAGCGCCAGTTCGGCCGCGACGCGGGTGGCTTCCAGATCCCCGGCCACCAGGGCGTAGCGCGCTTCCAGCAGGTGCTGTTCGACGCGCCAGAGCTCCGCGCCGCTCCACTCACGCCAGCGGGCGTGCGCGGCCACCCAGCGCCCGGCCAGGTCGAGGTCGCCCGCGTCCAGCGCCAGATCGGCCGCCAGGCGCTGGGCGGAGTTGGCGGCCGGGAAGTAGCTATCACCGGGCTCGGTGTCCGGCCCGTCCGGCAGCAGCGCCTCGATCTGGCACAGTGCCACCTCCGGCTCCCCCTGCCAGCGCGCCAGCGCGCCGAGCAGCGCCGCGCCGCTCTGGACCATCGGCAGGGCGTAGGAGGTGAGCAGCCCCGTCGCCTGCGCACGCGCCACCTCCCAACGGCCGTCGATGACGTTGACCGCGACGATGCCCGGTGTGGCGAGGTCCGCGTACGGCGACAGGCTGACGTTCATCCCGCGTATGCGCTCCGACTCCGCGGCCAGACGCGCGCGCTCTGCCGGCCGATCCGCCTGGAATGGCAGCACCGTGTAGAGCAACTCCGACCACACCGCGACGTCCGCCATCGACGAGTCGCCGACGAGCGTGTAGCCCTGACGCGCCAGCGCCAGCTCGCGGCGGGCCTCGTCCGTCCGACCCATTGCCGCGTACGCTTGGCCCAGCGCGAAATGCCCGCTCGCGCCCGGCACCGTGCGCAGGTGGGCCTCGCCGTACGCCTCGGTCATCTCTTCGACGATCGCCTCGCCCACCTCGATGGCCTCGCGGTAGTGACCGCCAAACCCAAGCCAGGTCGCCAGGATGCAGCGGGCGAAGACCGGAGCCCGGCGCGGCGGCTCGCCGGCGTCGATCTGATACATCGGGTGCGCGGGATCGGCCGGCGGGTCCTCGCCGAGCAGCGTGCGGATGACGGCCGGGGCACGGATGTCAACGTGGATGACCGGCTCGCTGCGCGCCAGATCGTCGAACGCCTCCACGGCGGCCCGGAACTGTTCCAGCCCGCGCCGCGCCTGGCCGCGCAGCGAGTAGCGCAGGCCGCGATGAAACAGGATCGAGGTCATCAGCAGGTGGTCGCCGGACAGCACGGCCAGGCGCTCGGCCTCGTCGAGCCGCTCATCCGGGCTCAATTCGCCGTGGTAGCGGGAGAGGAAGACGGCATAGAACGCCAGCCAGGCGCGCTCGCGAATGCGCGCCGTGTCGCCAGCGAGCAACTCCGCGGCGCGTTCGAAGCGCTCGATGGCCGCGCGGAAGGCCGCCGCCGCGCGCGCTCGCAGTCCGGCGCGCACCAGCCACTCCAGCTCGCGGGGGTCCCCGGCCTGACGGAAATGATCGGCGATAGCGTCGGGATCGGGGTGCGTCTTCGCGATCAGGGCCTCGGCGCTCAGGCGGTGGAGCGCTCGCCAGCGGCCGGGCGGCAGGGCCGCGTAAAGCGCCTCGCGGAACAGCGCGTGGCGAAAGCGCAGCGTCATCGCCCGCGGTGTCTCGTCGAGCAAGCGCAGGTTCATCGCCTCGACCAGCACGCGGTCGAACTGCTCCGCGTCCAGCTCCGCGGCAGCCTGCCAGAGATCGAGCGGCACCTCCAGGCCGATAACGGCAGCGACCTCCAGCGCCCGGCGGGATTCGGGCGCTAGCCGCGCCAGCCGGTCATCAAGCACCTGGCGCAGCAGCAGCGGAACCGGCGCGCCCTCCAGATCCGCCAGCCGCCAGCCATCGTCCAGCGGCTCCAGCCAGCGCCCGTCCTCGAGGCTCTGCAGGATCTCGTGAGCAAAGAACGGGTTGCCCTCCGAGCGATCCCAGACGTGGGCGGCCAGGCGCTCGTGCTCCGCCGCGTCCAGCGCATATCGCCGCTCGACCAGCAGGGCGATCCCGGCGCGGTCGAGGCGGTTGAGGTGGATGCGGCGAGCGCGGCTCTCGCGCACCAGGATCGGCAGCAGCTGGGCGAGGTCGTCGCCAAGCCCGAGTTCGTCGCTGCGGTAGGTGGCGACGAACAGGATCGGCGCGCGCTCCAGCTGCCGGCCGAGATAGCGCAGCGCCTCCAGGCTGGCGCGGTCGGCCCAGTGCAGGTCTTCGAGGACCACGACCGTGGGCCGCTGAGCGGCGAGGGCTTCCAGAAAGCTCTGGAGTTCGGCCAGCATCGCCGGCTGGCTGCCGGGGCGCTCCGGCGCGACCGACCGCGCGAGCCAGTCCGGGATGGCCGGGTCTCCAGGAGTGGGCTGGTATCCGCGCAGCGCGTCGCTCCAGGGGCCATAGGGCGGGGTGGTCGTCAGGTCGTAACAGCCGCCATGGAACGCGGCCGCCCCGAGGGTCCCGGCCTCGCGCAGCATCCCGCGCACCAGCGAGGTCTTGCCGATGCCCGCCTCGCCAGCGATCAAGACCAGACTGCCGTGGCCGTCCGCGGCGTGCTGCAGATAGGCGCGGAGCCGCTGTTCTTCGTACTCGCGGCCGATCAATGGTTGGGAATCCGGCAGGAAGGCGATGGCGGCGTTCATCTTTCTCATCCGCTCGAGCAGCCACCAGACCGCGACGCGACCAGGATTGGATTCTTGCGCGCGGGAAGTGTAACAGGTCGCCCCGGGGAGACAATGAACGAGCCCCGGACGCGCGGGCATCCGGGGCTCGGGATCAGCTAGAGGGCCTCAGGCTAACCGCCGTAGCGCCACTGATAGTAGTGCTGGCCGACATTGCCGGCTTCGACCTGCCAGCCCTCCGGGTTGCCGGGCGTGTAGGTCAGGCAGCGCCGCTCGAAGCACTGCACCAACACGTCCTGCTCGACGCCGCCGACGGCCACTCGCGCCCAGTAGGCCTCGGTGATCGGGCGGCCGGTGGCGAAGACCGGGTCGGGGAACAGCGCGCCCTCCTGGATCTGCCCATCGATGACGATCGGCCCCTGGGAATTCATGAACTCCCAGAACGGCCCGGCGACGGCGTGGCCGGTGACGTCGTCGATGTGCTCGACCGTGACTCCGTAGGCAGCCAGAGACTCGTCGCCGGTCACCGTGCCGTCGCGCGCGATGCGCTGGATGATCGGCTGGTCGAACGGCAGCGGCGGCGCCTCCAACAGCTCGCGGAAGCTCGCGTAGGTCGGCGCGTCGCCGTAGCCCTGGTCGCCCGCGACGTTGACCTGCGCCGGCTCGCGCGGCTCGAACAGGTTGTCGCCGATCTGCACGCGGCCGACGATCATCTCGGCGACCAGCAGGCCGTTGGTGACGTACCAGGGCGAGCTCTGGTCCGCACCGGGGTCGCTGATCTCCATGCGCGACTTGTCGAGGTAGATGACCGTGCGCACGCCCTGCGGCGCGTCGTCGTAGCGCTCCAGCCGGATCTGGCGCGACTCCCACGGCCCCCAGATCCAGCTGCGAGCGACCGCGCCGCCGGCCACCGGCGCGTCGCTGCGCGCCCAGGTCTGCTCGAACTGCGGGTACTCGACTGCCTCATGCTCGCCGGCCACGATGCGCCGCACGGCGCCATTCTCGAAGGTGGTCACGTAGACCTCGCCGGCCGCGTCCTGGGAGAACGAGGTGATCGTCAGGCTCGTCTCCGCCAGCAGTTCGCGGGTCCACTGGCCTTCGGCGTCCCGCTCCAAGCCCCAGAGCTGGCCGGAACAGATGTCGGCATACAGGTACTTGCCGTAGAGCGCCGGGGAAGCCGTGCCGCGATAGACGTAGCCGCCGATGACGGCGCAACCCTCAGCATGGCTGTACTCGATGATCGGCGGCACCAGACCGGTCGGGTCGCAGCCCTCGGCCGGGCTGAAGCAGTGGTTGCCCTCCATGATCGGCCAACCGTAATTCTCGCCGCCGGGGCTGGCGGCCGGCTGGAAGTTGATCTCTTCCCAGTCATCCTGCCCGACGTCGGCAATGTAGAGGTCGCCGGTCTCCTGGTCGAAGCTGAAGCGCCAGGGGTTGCGCAGGCCATAGGCCCAGATCTCCGGCCGGGCATCGTCGCACCCCACGAAGGGGTTGTCCGGCGGGATCGTGTAGCCCGGCTGGCCCGGCTCGATCGGCCCGGTCAGCGGGTCGATCCGCAGCAGCTTGCCATGCAGCGACATCAGATCCTGAGGATTGTCCTCGTTCGTGTCGTCGCCGATCGTCGTGTAGAGGTAGCCATCGGGGCCGAAGAGCAGCCCGCCGCCGTTGTGGTACTTCGGCACCCGGTCCGGCACGGCCAGCACGACTGCCCCGCTCTCCCGGTCGGCTCGGTTCGGGTCGTCGGCCGACACCTGGAAGCGCCAGACGGCGTTGGTCGCGTCCACGCCGGTAAAGGCGACGAAGAACAGGCCGTTCTCGGCGTACTGCGGGTGGAAGGCGATCGAGAAGAGCCCGGACTCGTCGTGCTCGCTGTTGACGATGTCGGAGATATCCAGGAATGGCTCGGGAAGCACCTGACCGTCAATCGCCATGTGAATGCGCCCCGTCTTGTTGACGACGACCATCCGGCCACTACCATCCGGCACCTCGACCATCTGCATCGGCCCGGACACGCCCGTGACGGCGGCCTCAAAGGTGATCTCCAGCCCATCCGCCCCGTTCGGCTCGCTCTCCGCCCCCGCGGGCCCGGCCACCAGCAACGCCGGCAGGCTCACCAGCAGCACCGATAGCGACAGCAGCACACGGTGCGCGAGCCGGGGCTCGCGCCGTTTCAGCGCCACAATCAACGCAACCAACCTTCCATGTAGCACCGTTACCGCGCCGTCCCCATCCTCCCGTGACGAGCCAGCGCGGCTCAAGCAACCGGGCCATCCTATCACCGGGCGGGGTCGTGGGCCGCCGGCAGGCCACCGCCAGGCCGGCTCTCCCGACTCGCTGCACGTGCAGCGGTGTAGGATATGCGCGCACATCAGGGAAGGACGGTGGGGCGTGAGCGCGCAGCAATTTCGGGGATCGCTG
>DATGQR010000328.1:0-9611 GCA_035304105.1 Thermomicrobiales bacterium
ACGACCGCCGACACCGACGACCGCGTCGTGCCCGCCCACTCCTTCAAGTTCGCGGCCGCGCTCCAGGCGGCCCAGGGCGGCGACGCACCGATCCTGCTGAGGGTTGAAACCCGCGCCGGCCACGGCCACGGCAAGCCCGTCAGCAAGCAGATCGCCGAAGCCACCGACATCCTGACGTTCCTCGCGGCGACGGTCGGCGCCTGAGGGCGGCAAGGGCGCATAACCGCTCCGGCGCGGCGGTTTGGTGGATCGGATTACATGACTCGCACCCCGCGGAGCGAAATGACCACGAACCGCGAGAGAACCTGCATAGGTGGTGATCGCGTCGATCAGGATCTTGCCTTTCTCGCTGGTTCTTAGACCGGGCAGGCGCATAAGGAATCTCAAGAAGTCGATCCAGATGCCTGCGGGGCGCGAGGAAACACATCCTCGCCAGACACGATCGCCTGCGCGTAAGCCAGGCACGGGTAGCCCAGCAGTAGATCGTCAACGTCGGGATTGACCGTGAGCTATTCGAGGATCAGTTCGACTGGAATGCGCGTACCGCGGATCACCGGCTTGCCGACCATGATCTCAGGATCCACGACGATTCTGTCGAGCAGTTCGCTTCGCGCGCTGCTGCAACCCTCCACGGGCATAGCTAATCTGAAAGCAGAGCCTCCCCATTGCTCAGGATCGTCGCCACGTCGTCGTCCGAGAGGCCGGCGGACTCGACGAAGTCGACCGGGTGCTCCATGCCCATATCGAAGGGATAGTCGGTGCCCAGGATGATCTGCGAGGCGCCGAAGCTCTCGACCAGGAAGCGCAGGCTGCGCGGCTCGAAGACGATCGTGTCGTAGTAGATGCGGCCGGCGTTGGTGGCCGGGTAGTGCGCCTTCGCCTTCGTCTCCGGACGGGCGTTGTAGCCGTGTAGGATGCGGCCCAGGATGCCCGGCAGCGCCCCGCCGCCGTGGGAGAGGATGATCTTCAGACCCGGGTGGCGCTCCAGTACCCCGCTCAGGATCAGGCGCGCACCGGCGATGGCCGTGTCGGTCGGGTTGCCGATCAGGTTGCGGAGGTAGTAGCCCTCCAGCCGGTCCGCCCCGGCGATGTAGTGCGGGTGGATCAGCACCGGCACGCCGAGCGCCGCGACGCGCTCCCAGAACGGCTCCAGCGCGGCGTCGTCCAGCTCCACGCCGTTGATGTTGCTGCCGATCTCCACCCCGCGACAGCCCATCTCCTCGATGGCGCGCTCGAGTTCGGCAATGGCCGCCTCCGGCGCCTGCATCGGCAGCGTGGCGAAGGGCACGAAGCGTTCCGGGTCCGTCTTCGCCGCGGCGACGTAGCCCTCGTTCATCGCCCGCGCCCAGCGGATGCCGTCTTCGGCCGGAAGCTCGTACTGAAACAGGAACGGCGGGATCGCCAGGATGCGCTGGTCCAGTCGCTGCCGCCGAGCATCCTCGGCCTGCACTTCCAGGTCAAAGAGTTGCCGCTCCAGCGTCATGCTCTGGTGCGGTGAACTGAAGCGCACCTCGCCGGAATCCAGACGCTCGAAGCGGAGGCTGACGCCGGCCTCGTTCGCGGCCCCCAGCGGGACGTAGTGGCTGTGCAGGTCGATCACCATGGGCAGCTCGATTTCGTTCGCGTTTCCAGCGCCGGGCCAGATTCGGGGTGTATGGCGGCGCCAGCATAGGCGCGTCCGGAATGGGCTGTCAATCAGGCCGTGCGGCGGGGTAAAGCGTGGGGAAAAGCTGCCGATGATGTGAAGGAGCGCCCGAAGGAGCGGGTGACACAATACTTACGATGGAGTGCGACCTTGCGATCGACTTTTACGGGGATCGAAACGGCGATGCGGGCGATCAACGCCATGCAGCTCGCGCTCGATACCACCACCCACAACATCGCCAACGCCAACACGCCGGGCTATAGCCGCCAGCGCGTCGAGTTGTCGGCCTCGACGCCCTACACCGTGCCGTCGATGCACCGCAACCCCGTGCCGGCTCAGATCGGCACCGGCGTCAACATCGACGGCGTCGAGCGCATCCGCGACTTCTTCACCGACCGCCAGATCCGCGCCGCTAACGGCCAGCTGAGCGAGTACCAGACGGCAGTGCGCTACTACGACCGTATCGAGGCGATGATCAACGAGCCCAGCGCCACCGAGTTCAACAACCAGCTCGACCGCTTCTGGAACGCCTGGAGCGACCTGGCGCTGCACCCGACCGACCTGTCGGCGCGCGCCGTCGTCCTCGAAGAGGGCGCCAGGATCGCCGATGCGATGAACACCACCATGAGCCAGCTCACCGACCTGCGGGTCGACGCGGCTAACGAGGTTGGCTTCGCGGTGGACGAGGTCAACGACCTGGCCCGCGAGATCGCCGCGCTCAACAAGGACATCTACAAGCTGGTCGGTATCGGCCAGACGCCGAACGACCTGCAGGACCGCCGCGATCTGCTGATCGACCGGCTCTCGGCGCTGACCGGCGCGACCGCGACCTTCAACGCCGACGGCACCGCCGACGTGACGCTCGACGGCCGCGCGCTGGTCGACGGCCAGAACTACGAGCAGCTGGCGACCCAGCCGGCCGCCGGGGGCAACATCGACGTCGTCTGGGCCTCCGACAACGCCGCGGTGACGCTGCCGCCCGGCGAGCTGGGCTCGCTGCAGCGGGTCAACAACCACCTGATCCCGGACGTCCAGGCCAAGTTTGACGAGTTCTTCACCGCGCTGGTGGACGAGGTCAACGCCATCCACCAGAACGGCTACGGGATGAGCGATCCGGCCGGGCCGCCGCCCGGGCGCGAATTTTTCACCGTGACCGGCGGCATCTACGGCGTCAACGCGGCGCTGCAGGCCGACCCGCAGTTGATCGCCGCGGCCCAGAACGCCGGCCAGCCGGGCGACAACACCAACGCCCTGGCGCTGGCCTCGCTGGCGACCGCCAAGACGATGAACGGCGGCACGACCAGCTTCAACGAGCACTACGGCTTCCTGGTCGCCGGCATCGGGTCGGACGCCCGCCGGGTCGACGACGCGCTCGCCAACCGCACGGCCTACGTTGGCTACCTGGAGAACCAGCGGCAGTCGGTCGCTGGCGTCTCGCTGGACGAGGAAGTCGCCAACCTGATCAAGTTCCAGCACGCCTACCAGGCGGCCGCGCGGGCGATGACCGCCGCCGACCAGGCGCTCGACACGATCATCAACCGCATGGGCCTGGTCGGACGTTAGAGGGAGCAGTCAGGATGCGCGTTACCCACAGCATGATCTTCGACAGCACGCTGCGCAACATTCAGGCCAACTACGCCGTGATGCAGCGCACCAGCGATCAGATTTCTACCGGGCGGCGCTACACCAGCGCCTCGGAGAACCCGACGGCGGTGGCCCGCATCATGCACCTGCGCTCGGAAGAGGCGCGCGTCGAGCAGTACCGGCGCAACGCCGACGACGCGATCGGCTGGCTGAACACAACCGACACCGCGCTGCAGACGGCCGGCGGGGCGCTCCAACGCGCCCGCGAGCTGGCAGTCTCGGCCGGCAACGATGCGATCGCCGCCGAGGAGCGCGCAATGATCGCCGAAGAGGTCGACCAGCTCCTGATGCAGCTGACCGACATGGCCAACTGGACGCACAACGGTGAGTACATCTTCGCCGGCCGCCAGGTCGACTCCCCGCCCTACCAGCCGGGCACGCCGCCGGTCTACCAGGGCGATTTCGAGAGCATTGAGCGCGAGATCAACACCGGCGTGCGGGTTCAGATCAACATCGTCGGCCCGGACGCGTTCGACGACGCCATGCAGGTGCTGACTGACCTGGCGAACGACCTGCGAGCCGATGACGCTGACGCCGTGCGGAGCCGGATCAGCCAGATCGACGACGCCCACGACAAGCTGCTGGCCGCGAACGCCACTATCGGCGCGCGCACCAATCGCGTCGAGACCCAGCGCGACCGGCTGGAAGCGATTCAGGTGAACCTGGCCGAGCTCCGCAGCCAGGACGAGGAAGTCGACATCGTCGAAGCCATCGTCCGCTTCCAGTCCCAGGAACTTGTCTACAACGCCTCGCTGCAAGCCGGGGCGCGCCTGATGCAGCAGAGCCTGCTCGATTTCCTGCGATAGCGCGAGGAGGATACAGGGATGGACGTCATGACTGCTCAGGAGACCAGGCCGGCCGCCAGCGCCGCGCCGCAGCTGCCGCCGGTCGTCGCGACCGTCGATTTTCCCAACGGCCTGATTGGCTGCCCGGACTGGACGCGCTTCGAGCTGCGTGGCGATTTCGACCGCGAGCCAGTCGGGCTGCTGATGAGCCTGGACGATCCCGAGCGGATCTTCTTCGTGACGTCGCTGGAGCAGGCGGCCCCGGGCGGCCTGCTGCGCTTCAACAACGAGGACACCCGCGCCCTGCGCCGCGTGGGCGTCGGCCAGCGCGATGACGTGCTGGCCCTCGCGACGCTCAACGTCGATGACGCCGGCAACCTGACGGTGAACCTGCTCGGTCCGCTGGTGATCGACCTGGCGAGCGGGCAGGGCCGACAGCTCGTGCTCAGTGACGTGACCCTTTCGACGCGCTACCGCCTGCTGGCGGATCAATCGGATGGAGCCGAATAATGCTGGTGCTCGCACGCAAGCCTGATCAGGCGATTTTGTTGGGAGATGGGATCCGCATCGTCGTGCTGGGCGTCAGCGGCGACCGCGTGCGGATCGGCATCGAGGCCCCGCGGGATGTGCCGATCCTGCGCCAGGAGCTGCGCGACGCGGTCGAGGAGTCAAACCGCGCGGCTGGCGCCGCCGCGGCGCTGGAGCGCTGGCAAACCCTCCAGTCCGCCTTCGGCAAGCGCGAGCCTGCCGCGGCCGATGCGGAAGAGCACGCAGCCTAGCAGGTCTCGCCGCTTCCCTTTCACGTCCATGCGCCCGGTTTCGGGCGAGGAGCCGCATCGCCCCTACGGGTTGATGCCCCTGGTTCGCAGGTTGCTTCGGCGTCGTCATGCCAGGGCATGGCAACCAGAATCGCGCCGTCGACGAAGTGGTCGCACCGCGCGGAGGCTCCCAGGAAATCACACAGCACCAACGACACGTGTCGTTGCGCTCAGTTGTTTCTGGGAGCGAGGGCCGAAGTCCCCACCCCGTCAACCGTTCACGACAACGTCGTAGATCGTCTCCAGCGCCCGGTCGATGTCGTCGGAGGTGATGTCCAGGTGGGTGACGGCGCGGATGCGCGTGCCGCGGCCGCCCATGCGGACACCCTTGGCCGTGGTCGCGTCGTTGATCTCGGCGGCGCTGCGGCCGGTCTCGGAGACGTCGAAGAAGACGATGTTGGTCTCAATATCGTCGGGGTCGATCTCGATGCCGGGGATCTCGGCCAGCCCCTTGGCGAGTTTCTTAGCGTTGGCGTGGTCCTCGGCCAGCCGGTCGACGTGGTGCTCGAGGGCGTAGATGCCAGCCGCGGCGATGATGCCGGCCTGGCGCATCGCGCCGCCGTAGAGGTGCTTGTAGCGCCGCGCTCGCTCCATGTCCTCGTAGCTGCCGCAGAGCACCGCGCCGACCGGGCAGCCCAAGCCCTTCGACAGGTCGATCCAGATCGTGTCGACCAGGCTGCCCCAGTCGCTGGCCAGGATGCCGCTGGCGACGACGGCGTTCATCAGGCGCGCGCCGTCCATGTGGGTCTTCAGGCCGCGCTCTCTGGCCAGCTCGCTGACCTGCTTGGCGGTCTCGAAGGGCCAGACCTTTCCGGAGCCGGCGTTGGTCGTGTTTTCCATCGACACCAGCCGGGACTGCGGCGAGTGCGGGCCGGTTGGCCGGATCGCGGCCTCTACCTGCTCGGCCGTGAAGACGCCGCGAACGCCGTCGAGCAGCGCGCAGCTGACGCCAGCTAGCGCGGCCGGGCCGCCGCCTTCGGAGGTGTAGGGGTGGGCCGTCTTGTCGAGGATGATCTCGTCGCCGGGCTGGGTGTGGATCTTGATCGCGATGGCGTTGCACATCGTGCCGGAGGGCAGGAACAGCGCCGCTTCCTTGCCGGTCAACTCGGCGGCCATCTCCTGCAGGCGGTTGACCGACGGGTCCTCGCGGCGCTGCTCGTCGCCGACCGGCGCCTGGGCCATGAAGGCGCGCATCTCAGCCGTCGGGTGGGTGGCCGTGTCGCTCGACAGGTCGATCAATCCGTTCGTCGCCATGGTTTTCACTCCCCTTCGCTCTCACCGTCAGCCGGGCGTCGTCGGGCGTCAAGATAGATGATCGCGAGCCGCCACGCCATATCCGGGCGGCCGGCGGGGATGCTCAGGCAGCGTTGCGGGTGCCGGCGGAGAGGAAGATGGCCTCGATCGAGGCGGCGTCGAGCGACTTGGAGAAGAGAAAGCCCTGCCCGAAATCGCAGCCGGCGGCGCGGGCGTTCATCAGCTGGGCGCGCGTCTCGATGCCTTCGGCGCTGACCTGCATGCCGAGCGCGTGGGCCAGCGAGGTGATGGCCCGGACAATCGAGAAGTTGGTGGCCAGTTCGCCCTCGCCGCTGATGAACTGGCGGTCGATCTTGAGGATGTCGAAGGTGAACTTGGTCAGGTAGCTCAGCGACGAGAAGCCGGTGCCGAAGTTGTCGATCGCCAGCGTCACGCCGAGCTCGTGGAGGGCGCGCACCTTCTGCATGGTGTCCTCGAAGCCCGTCGCCATCGTGCTCTCGTCGATCTCGATGCGCACCATCTCCGGCGGGATCGAGTAGTACTCCAGCGTGGAGGCGATGAACTCGACCAGGTCGGGCTGCTGGAACTCGCGCACTGAGATATTGAAGGCCAGCGTAAGATCCTGGGCCGCCTGGTGGCGCAGGCGCCAGCGGCGCGCATGGGCGCAGGCTTCGGCGAAGGTCCAGCGCCCGAGGTTGACGATCAGGCCCGTCTCGTAGGCGACGGCCATGAAGTCGTCCGTGGAGATCGGCCCACGCGCCGGGTGATTCCAGCGCAGCAGCACTTCGAGCGCCGAGAGCCGGCCGTCGGTCAGGCTCAGCTCCGGCAGGAACTCGATGTGGAACTGGCACTGGTCAAACGCCTGGCGCAGCGCGCTCTCCATCTCCAGCCGCTCGACCACGCGCCGGGCCATGCTCTCGTCGAAAACGACATAACGGCCCGAGCCGGACTCCTTCGCCCGGTAGAGCGCGATATCGGCGTTGCGAATCAGGTCGTTGGCGTCTGATGAGTCCGGGTGGTTGAGCGCGATGCCGACGCTGGTTGCGATCGAGACCTCGTGGCGTTCAAGGCGCATCGGCGTCCCGATGTCCTCGATCACCCGCTCGGCGACCTTGGTGGCTTCCTCGACGCCGCTGATGTCGTCGAGCAGGATGATCAGCTCGTCGCCCCCGAAGCGCGCCACCATGTCGGCGGGGCGCACGGCCGCCTTGAGGCGCTGGGCGACGGCGATCAGCAACTGGTCGCCGATCTCGTGGCCCAGGCTGTCGTTGATCAGCTTGAAGCGATCGAGGTCGAGGAACAGCACGGCGATGCGCGTGTCGTTGCCCTGGGCCCGCTTGAGGGCACGTTCCAGGCGGTTCAGGAAATAGGCGCGGTTGGGCAGGTTGGTGAGCGGATCGAGGAAGGCGCGCCGCGCCAAGGCCTGCTCCAGGGATTTGCGCTCGGTGAAGTCGTGGGCGTTGATGAAGATGCCCTGCACGCCTGGCACGTCGGTGAGGTTGGTGCAGACCATCTCGATCGCCCGCCAGCGGCCGTCGCCATCCTGCATGCGCAGCTCGATTCGGCGCTGGCTGCCCGGCGTGCTGAGTAACTCGTCGACGCGCGCCAGGAAGGCCTCGCGGTCGTCGGGGTGGATGCGCTCGATGAACCTGATTGGCGCCGGGGAGCGCTGCGGGTTGATGATGGACTGGAAGCCGGGCGTGTAGAAGGTGACGTAGGTGGCCGGGTCGATGATCGCCGATAGCTCGCCGCCGTAGCGCATCAGCGTGTTGGCCTGATTGACGAACTGCTCGCCGTTGGCCGCGCTTCGGATGCGCCTGCCGGTGAGCGCGAAGGCCGGCGGGCTGCCGGGCGCGTCCAGCCGGTGGATGGCGGCGTCGAAGGCCACGCTGGTCTCGCCCACGCCGAGCAGGCGCACGCGGGCGGTTGCCTCCTCGTCGGCCTGCATGATGATGCGGTTGACTGTGCCGCGGTCGTCCGGGTGCACCATGCTCAGGAACGAGCGTCCCTGAAAGGCCTCCAGCGGCCGGCCGTGGACCTCGACGACACCCGCGCAGGCGAACTGGACGCGGCCGACGTGGTCGAGGATGATGCCCAACTCCAGGCCGTGATCGATCAGCGCGCGAAGCGCCTCGCGCGAGACGCGCGGCATTTCCAGGCGGTAGCCTCCGGGGGCGCCGGCCCACCGCTGGCGCTCGAAGATCTCGAATTGCAGGTCCAGCAGGTCGGCGTCGAGCGGGCGGACGAGTACCTGATTGACCAGCGACAGCACCCGGGCGTCGAGCGCGGCGGCTGTCGCCTCCTGGACGACGCCGATGATCAGCGGCGCGTCGCTCCGGGCCTCGTCCACCAGTTCACTGAGGATGGTCACCGATTCGTCGGCGGGTTGATCCAAACTGATGATGATGATGTCGAAGGGAATGCGCCGGGCAGCCGCCAGGAGCTCGGCTTCGTCACCGCTTAATTCGACGCGATGACCACGCCGTGTGAGCACTTCTTCCAGCGTGTCGCGGGTCGTTTGCTCACGCTCCAGTATGAGGACGTTCAACGCGGTCCCCGGTTCTCTAGTCAGTCAGATTGCCAAACAGGGCTCGCTGAACCTGCGTCGGCGCGGGATCCCACCCTGACCGCGCAGCCTTGCGGTTCCTCGAGCAATGTGTCAGCCATCTTGATTCTAGTACCGGGAGCACCCCCACAAAAGGGCTATGGCGGGTATTCAGGTACTATCTTGCGTCGGTACAACCGCTACAATCCGCGCGGGTTGAGGAGCAGTCACGATCGCGCGGGCGGCGAGGAGGTGTGGAGTGCGGGCATCGCCGGTGCCGGCTGCCGAGCTCGAGGCGGCGCAGCGCGAGCTGATCCTGCGCTTCGGGTCAGAGCGCGGGGCGACGCTGCGCGCGCTCTACGCCTGGCTCAACCTCACCTTGCTGCTCGCCTTCGCCTGGCCGCTGCTGGTCGTCTTCTTCGACGCGCCGTCCGCCACCCCCGCCAACACGCCGGGCGACTGGTTCGCGCTGCGGCTGGCGGCCGCCGTGCTGGTTGTCGCGATCGCCCTGCGGATCTGGTGGGCCAGCGGCGCGCCGCGTCATGTCGCTGCCCGCTCCGGCCTGCGGGATCTGGCGGGCAGCGGCCAGCTCTGGATTCAGGTCACCGCCTTCCTGGCGATTCTGACTGTCGTGCTGGCGGTCGTCCTGCTGCTGAGCGATCCGAGCGCGGCGGCGAAGGTGCTGCTGCTGGGCTGCTTTGAGGCGCTGGCGCTCCAGCTAATCGTGCCCGGCTACGTCAAGACCACCTTCGAGGCGCTGGAGGCCGATCCCCGCCGGGCCTTCTGGGTCTGCATCGCCCTGCTCGCCCTGACCTTCGCGCTGCGCGGCGCGCTGGTGGCCGCGGTCGAGCCGGACGCTGCCTCCGAGGTCGTCATTGGCGCGGGGATCGCCCTGGGGCTGGCCGGGGTAGTGCTTGGGG
>DATGQR010000329.1:0-2029 GCA_035304105.1 Thermomicrobiales bacterium
AGCGTCGACTTCCCGGCGTTCGTGTAGCCAACGAGCGCGATCACCGGCATGCCAGACTTGCGCCGGCGCGTGCGATAAAGCTCACGGTGGCGATGGACTGCCTCCAGCTGCTCCTTGATCTGGTGGATGCGCCGCTCGGCCAGCCGGCGGTCAACCTCCAGTTGCGTCTCACCGGGACCACGCAGGCCGACGCCGCCGACGCCCTGGCGCGAGAGGTGGCTCCACATGTTGGTCAGCCGCGGCAGGCGATACTCCAGCTGCGCCAGCTCAACCTGCAGGCGCCCCTCGTGCGTGACGGCGTGACGCGCGAAGATATCAAGAATCAGCGTCGGCCGGTCGATGATCTTGCGCTCGAGCGTCTCATTGTTGGTCAACTTGCGCTCGATATTCCGCATCTGCGCTGGCGACAATTCATCGTCGAACACGGCGATGTCGACGTCGAGTTCATCCATCAACTGGCACAGCTCGTCGAGCTTGCCGCGTCCCAGGTAGCTGCGCGGGTTGGGATAGTCGAGGTTCTGAGTCAGCGAGGCGACGACCTCGATACCCGCCGTCTCGCACAGCAGGGCCAACTCTTCGAGGGCGCTTTCGACGGCCCAGCCGTCGTCCTGATGATTGACGCGCACCAGCACGGCGCGTTCGGTCAGTGAGTTGCGTAGATAGCTTGGACGTTCGAGTATAACGCTTCTCCCTGTCTCGTCTAACTGATAGATCCGTTAATTGTACGACGCGGCGCTAATCGCCGCCGGGGAAGCGGATGCCTTCGCGGGAAATGGCCGGGTGCGGGGTTGCCGAACGATCGCCGCCGTAGACGCCGCGCATTGGCTCGGGCAACAGTTGCGCCAGCTCGATCATCATCGCGTCGGTCAGCTCTGCCATCGAATATCGTCGGCCATCGTCGGCGCGCGCCCGCAACATAAACGGCTCCCCGAACCAGACCTCGACCTTTGGGTACATTCGCCGCTTGCGCTGAGCGCGCCCGGCCTTGCTGTCGAATGGCAGATCCTCGGACCCGACAATCACGCAGGGGATGATCGGCGCGCCCGAGCGCAAGGCAACCAGGCTCGCGCCGGCATAGGGCTCCTTCAAGCCCCCGGTCGTCGAGCGCGTGCCCTCGGGGAACATCCCCACCAGCAGTCCCTCGTTGATCGTATCGACCGCCGTGCGGATCGCGTCGCGGTCAAACGTCCCGCGCTTGACCGGGAACGCCCCGGCCTGGGTGGCGAACCAGCGTAGCACTGGCAACGACCAGACCTCCTCCTTGGCCATCCAGAGGATCGGCCGCGGCGAGGCCGAGAGGATCAGGATCGGGTCGGAGTTGTGCACGTGGTTGGCGATGATCAGCGCCCCGCCGCGTTTAGGCACGTTCTGCAGGCCGTGGATCCTGAAACGCAGCACCACACGCAGCGTCGGCACCACAAAGATGCGCAGCAGGAGAAAGATGCCATGCTTCCAGCGGCGGCGGAAGGTCAGCTTGCGATTGAAGAGCGGGTCAATCAATGCGCCGGCAGCCTTGCGCTTCCAACACCTCGGCCACCACGCGGTCGGCAATCTCGGCCGCCGTGCGCGTCGTCGCGTCGATCGCGACCGCGCCGTCAGCTTTGCGAAGTGGCGCTTGCGCGCGCTCCATGTCGCGCCGATCGCGCGCTTCCAGATCGCGGCGCACTTCCTCGTAGGTCACATCCACGCCCCGCTCCACCAACTCCTTGTAGCGGCGCTCCGCCCGCACTTCCGGCGCCGCCTCGATGAAGTACTTGAACTCGGCGTTCGGCAGCACCACCGTGCCAATGTCGCGCCCGACGACGACGACGCGCTTACCGCTGGCGATCTGCCGCTGCTGGCCGAGCAGGTGCTCGCGCACCCGCGGGTTGGCCGAGACGCCGGGCAGCGCGCGATCCACCTCCGGAGAGCGCAGCTGGTCGGTAACGTCCACACCGTTGACAAGCACATCGGAGGCGCGCCCCGGGGATCGTGACGGATAACGTAGCTCCACGTCAATACTCTCGGCCAGCGCCCCGACCCCCTCTTG
>DATGQR010000330.1:0-2875 GCA_035304105.1 Thermomicrobiales bacterium
CATGAGTCCGCAGGTCGAGGCGGTCTTTGGCTACACGCCCGACGAATTGCTCGACGGCTCGGTCGACTGGCTGGCGACGATCCACCCGGACGACCGCGAGCGCGTGCTGAGCGAGACGCTGGCCAGCAACGAGACCGGCATGCCCTTCGCCATGGAGTACCGCTCGTTAACGAAGTGGGGCAACGTGCGCTGGGTACGCGACGAGGCAGCTGTGATTCGCGACGAGCACGGCAAGGTCAAGTACTGGCAGGGCATCATCTTCGACATCACCGAGGAACGCGAGTTGGAGGAGGCCGTCCGGCGCAGCGAGGAGCGCTTTCGCAGCGCCTTCGATGAGGCGCCGATGGGCATCGTCATGCTCAGCCTGGACATGGCTCTGCGCCGGGTCAACGAAGCGATGTGCGCGATGCTCGGCTATGCCGAGGATGAACTGATCGCCCCGGACGCGCTGACCGGCTTGATTGACCCCGAGGACCGTCCCGCGCTGCTCGCCAACCTGGAGCGCCTGCGCGTCGGTGACGTCGACCGCTTCGGGCAGATCCTGCGCATGCACCACCGCGAGGGTGGCACCGTCTGGACACAAATGGACGCCTCCTACATCTTCAACGGAGAGCGTGACCCGGAGTTCATCCTGGCGCAGTTCCAGGACATCAGCGAGAAGCACCGCCTGGAAGAGGAGCTGCGCCAGAGCGAGGCCGTCTTCCGCAGCATGTTCGACCATGCCGCCACCGGCATGGCGCGCCTGGACCCCGACGGCGTCTGGCTCGACGCCAACGAGTCGCTGTGCCGGATGCTCGGCTACACCCGCGAGGAGCTGCTGGCGCTGGATTTTCGCGAGCTGATCTACCCGGAGGACCTCGAAGGCGACCTCGCGTCGATGGCTTCCGCCGTGCGCGGGGAGCAATCGCACTACTACATCGAGAAGCGCGTCATCCATCGCTCGGGCGCGCCGATCTGGATTGCGGTTAGCGTCTCTCTGGTGCGCTCGGAGGACGACGGCCGGCCGCTGTTCTTCATCATCCAGGCTCAGGACGTCACGGCTCGCAAGGACCTCGAGCGGAAGCTGGAGTTCGAGGCGCATCATGATCGCCTGACCGGACTTCTCAACCGCCGCGGCCTGGCGCAGCTCCTCGATGCCGGCGGGTTTCAAGATGACGAGCAGGTCGGCATCCTGGTGATCGACATGGATGGCTTCAAGGACGTGAACGATCGCCACGGCCACGCCGCGGGCGACCTCGTCCTTCAAGAAGTGGCGCGCCGGATCAAGGGCTGCGTGCGCGAGGCCGACCACGTCGCTCGCCTGGGCGGTGACGAGTTCGTGGTCGCGTTGGATGGCGCCGTCGGCCCACAGGTCGTCGCGCGATTGAGTGAGCGCATCCAGTCGGCGGTGTCGCGGCCAATCGTGTTGCCAGGCATCGGCAGGGTCATTGTCGGGGCCAGCGTCGGTACGGGCGTCGGCCCGCGGCGCCTGGCCTCGACACAGCTACTGAAGGCCGCCGACGACGCCATGTACCGCGCCAAGCGGCAGCGCCGCTCGGCCTAAGCCTCAGCTTCCGGCCGCTCCTACCAGCACCAGGAAATCGTCGCTCAAGCCCGGCCAGTCCTCGCGCCACTCCAGGTACTCGAAGCCGGCCGTTTCCAGCAGGCTCTCGTACTCCTCGCGCTCGTAGGCTTGCACGCTGGACCCGTAGAGTGTCGCCCCGGCTGCTTCTGCGTCGATGATGTAGTGGCGGATGACCGCGGCACAGGCACTGGTGTCCCAGTACGCATCGTCCAAGCGGATGTGCGGCCGGTCGGAGAACAGGCCGCGCTCGGCCGCGCGCCAGGTCGGCAGAGCCTGACCCATCTGGCGCACGGCATCGAAAGTGTGGACTTCCAGCAGCATCCGCCCACCCGGTCGCAGCGCCTGCCGGGCACGCGTCAGAATGTCGAGCGCTTCGTCTCTAATGAAGACGTTGAGCTCGCCGAAGATCAGCATGATCAGGTCTTGACCGCCGGGGAAGCCGGTCGCTCGCAGATCGCCGAGCGTGTAGTCGATGCGAAGCCCCAGCCGCTCGGCCTCGCCGCGCGCGTGCTCGATCGAGGCGGGCCCGAAGTCGATGCCGGCGGACTGGTGGCCGAGTCCGGCCAGGCGGCTGAGATAGAGCCCTGGGCCACAGCCGAGATCGAGGATGCGCGCGGGCCGCCGCTCGAGCAGCTCGGCGTCGATCCAGTCGACCTGGCGGTCGATCGTCTCAGCCCGGCGGCTGGCGGCGTCGTGAGCCTGGGAGAGGTGCTCGGCGAGCATCCGGCGCGAGAATTCCGGGTCATCCCAGGGGATCTTGTGGACTTCCCCCCACGGCTGCGGGGTGGGATCGCGGCGGACGATGTCGATGAGCTTGAGCATTCGTGACCTATCAGCTGGCGCAAACGCGTACGGGGCGCCGTCGCGACGGCGCCCCGTGGAGTTTAAGCCCTGAAGCGGGATCAGGCAGCGGCGTGCTGGCCGGCCACGATCTGGCGGATCTCGTCGAAGAACAGCCGGTTCCAATTGTCGAAGTTCTCCCAGCGGAACCGAGCGGCGTTGGCGCGCACCTTCTGGCGCGTCTCATCCGGCATATTCTCGTAGGAACGCGTGACGCCCTCGAGGTCCGGGTTCTCGCGCTGGAAGCGGGTCGACTCCTCGGCCATCTGGCGGGTCGCCTCGGCCGGGCGCTCGATGAAGTGCCCCAGCTCGTTCCAGTCCTGGTCGAAGAAGACGAAGACAGGGATCGACTTGTACTTCCCCTGGTTGAGGTAGCTGTCGATCAGATCCGTCTTGTCACGCTGGAAGATCCGCAGGTCGACGCCTTCGACCTCGCGGCTGAGCTTGATGACGACTGGCAGGAAGTGCACG
>DATGQR010000331.1:0-2253 GCA_035304105.1 Thermomicrobiales bacterium
CGGCTGGGCGCCGCCCATCCCGCCCAATCCGGCGGTCACGACGATGCGGCCCTCTAGCGAGCCGCCGAAGTGTTGGCGGGCCAGCTCGGCGAAAGTCTCATAGGTGCCCTGAAGAATCCCCTGGGTGCCGATGTAGATCCACGAGCCGGCCGTCATCTGGCCGTACATCGTCAGGCCGAGCCCTTCGAGCCGCCAGAACTCATCCCAATTCGCCCAGTCCGGCACCAGCAGCGAGTTGGCGATCAGCACCCGCGGCGCGTCGGCATGCGTCCTGAATATCCCGACCGGCTTGCCGGATTGCACCAGCAGCGTCTCGTCGCCCTCCAGGTCGCGCAGGCTGCGGACGATCGCGTCGAACGCTTCCCAGGAGCGCGCCGCCTTGCCGGTGCCACCGTAGACGATCAGGTCCTCGGGCCGCTCGGCCACCTCAGGGTCGAGGTTGTTCATCAGCATCCGCAGCGCCGCCTCCTGCTGCCAGCCCTTGCAGGAGATCTCGGTGCCGCGGGGAGCGCGTACGGTTCTCGTCGTCATCCGATCTCAGCCCCTTTCCAGGCGATCCCGGCCAGCTCCCCGGCATGAATGAGCCGCCAGACCGCCTCGATGTCATCGGCCATCACGCGGTCATCGCGCTCTAGCATGCGAACGACATCCCGAATGGCCGCGTACAGTTCGCCGAGCGCGCCGTCCGGCCGGATGCCCCGCACGTCGCACGCCTGAGCCGCGCAGAGCGCCTCGACTGCCACGATGCGCTCGACATTGCGGGTGATGTCGCGGAAGTGCCGGGCGGCGGTCGCGCCCATGCTGTTGAAGTCCTCGATGTTGGCCGAGGTCGGGACCGAGTCGACCGCCGAGGGATGCGCCAGCACCTTGTTCTCCGCCACGAGCCCGGCCGTCAGGTAGTGCGCGATCATGAAGCCGGAATTGAGGCCGGGGTTGGCCACCAGGAAGGCCGGCAGGCCGTACTCGCCAGCGTCCATCAACAGCGCGATCCTGCGCTCGGTCATCGTCCCGACCGACGCTACCCCGACCTTGGCGTACTCGATTGGCAGGGCCAGCGGGTGACCGTGGAAATTTCCTCCGGACAGGGCGTCGTTCTCGAAGATCAGCGGGTTGTCGGTGGCCGCGTTCAGCTCGACTTCGAGCGCGTCCTGCAGCGGTCCCAGCGCGTCGAGCGCCGCTCCAAATGCCGGCGGCAGGCAACGGATCGAGTACGGGTCCTGCACCCGCTCGGTCGCGCGGTGGGCCGGGTCGAGCGGCCCGAGCAGCGTCTCCAACAACTTCGCCACCCTGAGCTGCCCGTAGTGCGGCCGGACCTGATGCAGCCGGGGATCGAACGGCTCCCGGCGCGCGCCAATAGCGTAGGCCGTCAGTGCGGCGACGGCGATGGCCGTCAGCAATAACCGCTCGGCATCCTGCAGCGCCAGCGCCCCGACACCGGCGATGAATGCCGTGCCGTTGATCAGCGCCAGCGCCTCCTTGGCCTCCAGCGCCAGTGGCGCGATCCCGGCGCGCTCCAGCGCCGGCCCCGCCGGGACAGCCTCGCCACCCTCGACGACATAGCCCTCTCCGGTCAACACCAGCGCCAGGTGTGCCAGCGGGGCGAGGTCACCGCTGGCGCCTAGCGAGCCCTGCTCGGGGATGGCCGGGACGATGCCGGCGTTGAGGATGTCGATCAGCCGCTGGATGACGACCGGCCGCACGCCTGAGGCACCGACGGCGAGCGAGTTGGCGCGAATCACAGTGACGGCGCGCGCGGCTTCGGCGTCCAGCAACGGTCCGGTGCCGGACGCGTGGCTGCGCAACAGGTTGTGCTGGAGCGTCGTGACGTCGGATGGCTCCACGGCACGGTTGCTGAGCGCTCCGAAGCCAGTGTTGACGCCGTAGACCGGCTCCCCGGCCGCCACCATGCGCCCGACCGCCCGGCTGGAGGCCTCGACCCGTTCCAGACACTCGCCGTCGAGCTCGACCTGCGCCCCGCCGCGCGCGACCAGCTCGACTTCGCTCAACGTGAGCGAAGCACCGTCGAGCGCGACGCTCGCGTGGTCACTCTCCACTCCCGTCGCGCCACCCATCACCGCCGCCCTCCGTCTCTCCCTATTCCGGCCTGCGCGCCGTCACATGAAGCCCCGAGGCCAGCCTGGGTCCATCATAGAGCCGGTCCTCCAGCCAGGCCCCGCGCCAGGTCAGCACGAACGCCCCCCGGCAGATCAGGTTTACCAGCTTTAGCGGAACCAACCCCTCGCCACCCCGGTT
>DATGQR010000332.1:0-2607 GCA_035304105.1 Thermomicrobiales bacterium
CCCGCGTCGAGGTCCGCTGCGGTGCGAAGCCGGTTCGCGTGCGTCCCGACGTAGCGCGCCGCCCAGAGCGCCGGCAGGGCTAATGCGCCCAGCCCGGCCAGCCGCAAGACCGCGCGCCGCCCTTCGTCCTCCCCCTCCAGCCGGGGCCAGGGCACTAGCGCGGCGACGATAATCCCGTAGACAGCCGAAACCATGACGAACCCGAGCTGCGTATCGCCAGTGCCGAGCGGCGCATCCAGCGCCAGCACACCGATATCACCCAGCGGCGCGGCGACGAATGACAGCACCAGCCATGCAATCAGCGTGAGAACCAGCGCGCCCGTCGCGCGGCCGGCGAGTCCGCGCCGGGCGAAGCGGCTGTAGAGGACGGCAACGAGCGCGCCAGCGGCGACCTGTCCAATCGTGATCCCGACCAGCGCCGCTGGCTTGGCATTCTCCTCCAGCCGCTCCAGCGTCTCGCGGACAGCCGCCAGCGGCAGCTCGGCGGTCGTGCGCTCGGCGATCAATTGGGCGACGATCGAGCCACCCCACTCGCGGCCGACCCAGAGCATCACGCCGCTGGCGATCAATCCGGCGAGCGCCCCCACTGCCAGCCCGTTCGCTACCGTCCAGCCTTGCCGGGCGTTGTCATCAATGGTGAGTCGGAATCCATCGGCCTCGTGCTCGGAAACGTCCTGGCCCATCGATCGCGTTGCCATATGGGATGCCTCATCCGTCTAATCGCCGCCGAGCGGCGATCGGCCCGCAGTCCTGTCTTGAAACGGACTCGTTACTCTTACCTTACGTCATCGGCATGAAATCGGTTGACTCGACGAGCGAGCAATGGCACGCATGGCAACTGATTGAAGGTGCCTCGTTCATTGGGTGAACGGGCCTCTAACCGATGAAGGAGACGACAGCCCGAACCTGCCGAGGGATCCAGTCGATCGCTACAACGCTGCGGGGATGGCCGAGCTCATCCCGAAGCGCTCCGGCGGTCAACTAGATCCCTTGACGGGCTCGGTATGCGTCGCGTTTCGGAGAGATTTCAGGGGCACGCACAGGGCGTGCCCCTTCAATCAAGGCGGCAACTCTAGTTAGATCTCGGCTCCGGCCGCGCCGGCAACGCGGCGCTCCAACTCCAGGAGCGAGCGCTTACGCTCGGCGCCCCACCGGTAGCCGCCGGGCGAACCGTCGGCCTTGACGACGCGATGACAGGGAATCGCCATAGCTAGCCGATTGCTGGCGCAAGCCTGCGCCACGGCGCGGGCGGCTTCCGGCCGACCAATCGCCTCGGCCACCTCGCGGTAGCTGCGCGTCTCCCCCGGTGGGATTGACCGCAGCGCCTCCCAGACGGCTCGCTGGAACGCCGTGGCTTGAATATCGAGCGGTAGCTCAGGATGCGGCAATCTGCCATCGAGATAGCACAGAATGTCTCCAAGCGATGCAGTTTCGGTGGGATTCGGTTCCAGCCGGGCGTTCGGAAACTCGTTCTTCAGCGCCGCGATCGCCTCCTCCTCGCCTTCAGCGAACAGGATCGCCGCCACCCCGCGCTCAGTGGTCGCGACGAGCAGATGACCGAGTGGAGACTCCGTCGTCGCGTAGTGAAGGCAGACGCCAGCGCCCCCCGCGCGGTAGCTGGCCGGGGTCATGCCGAGTTCCTGATCGATCGTGCTGTAGAGCTGGGAGGATGACTCGAAGCCCGCGTCATACATGCTCGTCGTCACATCGGCGCCTTCGCGCAGCCCCTGGCGGAAACGCCCCATGCGGCGCGTTCGGGCATAGGCAGCCGGTGAAACGCCCGTGACGCGCTTGAATGTGCGCTGCAGGTGGTAGGGGCTGACGCCGGTGCGCTCGCTCAGGTCGGCCAGTGTTGGCGCTCCCTCCTCCCAGGCGTCGATGATCGCCGTCACCCGCTCGGCCAGGGCGACGTCCTGCCGAACCGAGCGCGGCCGGCAGCGGCGGCACTCTCGGAATCCGGCCTCCTCGGCCTCGTCTGGGTCGTCAAAGAACAGCACCCTGTCGCGGGCGGGCCGCCGCGCCGGGCAGGACGGCCGGCAGTAGATGCCGGTCGAGCTGACTGCGTAGACGAACTCGCCGTCCACAGCCGGGTCACGCTCGAGCACGGCTTCCCAGCGGGCATCTATCTCCAGTGTGTTCGGGGCATCGGTGCGTCGCATGTTGGAACTCCTCGGATGCTGGTCACAAGTATCATCAATCACCTGCTCCGAGGGTAAGGCGAATCCAGCGCCCGGGCTATCGTGATCTTGCGCTCAAACTGAACGGGGTCCACCGCTTCCTCGGAGCTGGAAGCTCAAGCCGCGCAGCCGGATGTCCGGATCGATCTCCCTGGCCAACACCAGCACGCGGAAGCGGCCGAGTCCCCGGGGGTCGAGCAACTCCATCACGGCCGCGCGGGCCGCCAGGTACTCGTCAGGGTTGCGCGCGAGTTCCAGCACCTCGACGAGGTCGCGCTCGATCCCCAACCCGGCCACGAACTCGGCCTGTGTTGTCAGCCCCAGCACCGTGAAGCCGGCCTCCCGCGCCGCCGCCTCGACTGCGGTGAAATCGACGTGCGCGGTGATGTCTTGTCGACCCAGGTGGACATACGGGTTTTCGCCAACTTCA
>DATGQR010000333.1:0-3451 GCA_035304105.1 Thermomicrobiales bacterium
AAGCGCTCGCCTAGCTCCCAGCGACCAGCCAGCTTTGCCATGCGCGGCAGCACGCGCACCAGCACCTCGCGGCGGGTAACCGCGCTGGCCGAGAGCTCACCGAATGAGAAGTCCCACCAGTAGCCCTGATAAGCCGCCATCCCGCGCGCCTCGCCGGCATCCAGCCAGTTCGGATCGGCCCCGATGCTGCTGACGCCCACGAACAGGTCGACGTCGCGCATGACCTCCGAGAAGGCCCTCGGTGGCACCTGGGCCAGCGCAACCGGCTCGAACCCGCCGTGCCCGATGAAGCGCACCTGATCGGTCGAGGCGTAGAGGTAGATCCAGGCGTCGGAGACATCCGCGCCTTCGACGGGATCCACCCAGAACTCGGCGCGCAGGCCGCACCAGGGCAAGGCGAGCGCCGGCACGTTGTGACTGTCCCAGCCGCCCTGCAGCGTGTAGCGCCAGCCGCGCTCCCGACAGAGCGCCGCGAACTGATGCTGACGCACGATATGGCCGGCGAAGCGGTTGGAGTAGGTCACCGTGGCCAGCTCGGCGTCGGTCAGGACGTAGATCTCGCGGTGCGCCTGGGCGAATGGCTGGACGATCTCGTGACGCTCCAGCCACAGTCTCCAGGCTTCCACCTCATCGGTGGACGCCTCGATCGGATGCCAGAGCCGGACCGCCACGCCCCCGGCAGGCAACTCCAGCGGTTGGTCGTCATGCCCCACGATCCGGCCATCCAGCCAGGCTCCGGGGCGCCGCTCGCCCTCGACTTCGAAGTTCCAGATCAGCTTGCGCGCCACCAGCGACACCAGGGGGTGATCGCAGTAGCGCTCCTGCCAGGTCCCCAGCGGCCAGCTGCGCTCCCGCGCCAGCAGCCGCTCGATGCGCGCCCGCTGAACCAGCAGCGCCCCATCCAGCGCCTTGCGCGCCTGCCGGATCTCCTTGACGGCCTCGGGGTGATCCCGCTTGAGCGCCGCCGGCAGCGTCTTCTGGCGCCTTCCGTCCGGGCGAACCCAGCGCAGCTCGATGGCGGTAGCGGGGCCAACACTCAACTCGGCGGCGTAGTCGCCCACCGGGATGCGGGCAACCCCATCCACCAGTCCGAAGCCTGGCACGGCCAGCTCGTCAAGGTCCTCGACGGCGACGCCACGACGCTCCGCCGCGCTCGTCAGCGCCTGACGCACCTGCTCGACGGCCGAGGGCTGCTTCAGGCGCATCTCCAGCCGCTTCAACCCGATAATCGCAGCGTCGGACTCCAGCGCCGCCAGCGCGTGGACGCAGGCGTTACCGGCCTTGACCGAGCGGGCGCCGAAGTCCGGGATCTTCTTGAAGCAGGCCAGCGCAGCGTCGGCCAGCGCTGCGGGGATCCGCTCGTCATCGACCACCGCCGCCATCCAGGCCAGCCCCTTGATCACGTCGGCGTTGGGCGCAGCGATCATCGCGCTCGGCGTGTTGCTGCCGCCGGGCAGCCGGTAGAACGCGCCGCACGACGGCTTAGAGAGCAGTCCCAGGAATGCGACGGCCAGCGCCACGAACTCCTCAGAGCCAAGCTCGTCGATCAGTGCCCGCGCCTTGCCAAGCCAGGCCTTCGTTGGCCTGGTCGCCTTCAGATCGGCAGCCAGCGTCAAAGTCGAGAGCCAGCGTGCTCGCCGCGCTGCATCCAGTTCATCGAGCGTGGCGAGCGCATAGTGCCCCCAGTCATCGTCGCCAAAGATGAGATCCCCCTTCGCGACGCCCAGCAGCCCCGCGATCGATTCGAAGGTCTGGCGACTCTGCGCGTCGAGACGCATCGATGACAGCTTCTCGTACAGCCGCCTCAGAGCCGCCTCGGCGTCGGGCAACAGTGGCTCGCCTTCCAGCTGACGCGCGATGCTGCGCAGCAAGGTGTGGACGTTGAAGTGGGCGTGCAGCGGGTTGGGCCTGTCCGAACAGTTGGCGCTGATATGCCGGAGCATAGCCTCGATGTCGTCCGGGGAGAACGTGAGCTTGCGGCGCAGGAGCAGGTCGGCGAGCAGGCCGAGCTGCCCGGCAGTGGCGAACGCCGCCAGCACATCGGGATCGGAAGACTTCGGAAAGACCATCGGATAGGCCTGGATGACGATCGCTCGCACGAGAGCCGCGTGCAGCTCCGGCGAACCGGCGAGGATCACTTGCACGCTGGGCAGATCACGGATACCGCGGTGGTAGAAGTAGCGGAGGCGCTGGCGGTTGATGTCGCCAGCCACGCGCGCGGCAGCATCGGCTTCTTCAAGATAGCGCTGTAGCAGGAGCAAGTGCGGTTGATCCTCGACCGTCGGCTGGGGGGCGTCAGCGTCTCCGGCGCTCGAGAGCCGCGCCACGGCCGCGTCCGCCAGTTCTTGCAGTTGCGAGAGCAGGCGCACTGCCTCGTCCCTAACCACCGACGAGCGGGACGAGCCGCAGGAAGCTGACCTCGATGCCCGGCGTCAGCTCGACTTCCTCATCCAGGTCCATCAGCTGCCGGTCGCCGGCAAACAACAGAAACCCATTCCCGGCGAAGGCCGCCAGCGCCTTCTCATACTCCGCCTGCCAGTCCACCGGCTCGGTCCACCGGCCGAACCTGCGGCGCGGCTTGCCCTCCGCTTGCCCGTCCAGCTTCAGCCGCGCGTTATGCTCGGTCACCTCCTGGTAGACCCGGCTACGGATCAACTCCCGCACGGTCACGCGCTCGCTCAGGAACTCGACGACTAGCGCCTCGCCCCGCTCGCCCGCCGCCGTCTCGTCAAACATCGTCACGCTCGCCACCGGCTGCCCCCGATCGTCACCGCACCTGCCTTGACTCAAAGTCGAACATATTTTCTAGCCACTGCGCGCCCCCGTCAAGCCCCCAAGCAGTCATGTTTCTAAGAAGAAACGTGAATGGTGGCAGTAACGGCGAGCGTTGCCGGCGCTCCCGGGCGGCGCTACGATGCCCGGCAGCAAATGGGACAGGTAGAGGGCAGGGCAGGCGATTGATGCGCTTCTTCACCGGCGGGATTAATCACGAAACGAACACGTTCTCGCCTCTTCCGGCGACGATGCAGCGCTTTCGCGACATGCACTACGCGCGGGGCGAGGAGCTGCTACGGCAATCGCGCGGCACCCGCACGGTGATCGGCGGCTTCATCGATGCCGCCGACGAGCTGGGTATCGAACTGGTCGCCTCGATTCACTCTTTCGCCATGCCCTCGGCCGCTGTCACCCGCGAAGCCTGGGAGGAGCAGATCGAGGCCACGCTGGACGACCTGCGAGCCGCCCAGGCCGAAGGCCCGATCGATGGCCTGTTGCTGGGCCTGCACGGCGCGATGGTCATCGAGGGCATCGACGACGGCGAGGGCGAGTACCTGCGGCGGGTACGCGAGGTCGCCGGCTCGGACGTACCGATCGCCATGGAGCTGGACCTGCACGCCAACATCTCCCGCGAATCGGTCGAGCTGGTCGACATCCTGGCCGGCTACGATACCTA
>DATGQR010000334.1:0-5158 GCA_035304105.1 Thermomicrobiales bacterium
CACCCTCCTCCAGCCCCTCCCTCCGGGTTCTGCTTGCGGGTGCGAGGGATTGGTGCCCTAATTGTCGGTGTGGGCTTGTGGGTAGGAAGCTGATTTCGGGAGAGCCCTCACCCCCCCGTCCCCTCTCCCAATCACCCAGAGGATGCCCGGCAGGTGCCCGGCAGAGCGTCAAAGCTAGCGATCACGAGCCCTCTTGTCTTCCTCCCCCTCTCCCCGCGGAGCGCAGCGGAGCAGTGGGAGAGGGGGCCGGGGGGTGAGGGCAGGACCGGCCCTCCCCAAAACCTACAAACTCATCCCCGCTTCCCTATACCACCACCTCCACCAGCACCTCGGTCGCATCGCGGGGGTAGAGCGGGGCCGGCATCATGTCGGCCGGGCGGGGTTGGATGGCAAGGCCGGGGATGTCCGGGAAGCCGGTCGAGGTGTCGATCGCCGTGATCATGAGCGGAGCGGTCGAGCGGACGCTGAGGGACAGCTCGAAGCCCGCGAGCGGGACGTTGATGTAGCTGAACTTGAGGTCGCCGTCCGCGGCCCAGATGTAGTCCGTCAGGTCGAGCACGCGGCCGTCGAGCGTCGCGGCGACGATCTCGCCGGGGGCATCGATGCGCACGCGCATTTCGCTCGCGCCGCGCGGCGAGGCCAGGCGCAGGTCGAGGGTGCGGAGATCACCGCTGATGGCGTCCTGTTCGACCGTGATCGTCGGGGCAGCCAGGTCGACTGCCGGAGCCTCGGATGTATAGGCCTGGAAGATGCCCCAGGTGACGGTCTCGTAGTCGGCGCGTTCGGTCCCGGCCGGGATGAAGTCGTCGGTCCAGCTATCCAGGTGGAAGTCGAAGCTGACCCACTCGGCCGCGCCAGTGTTCGCATCCAGCACGTAAGACATGTGGTTCGGGCGCGGGCGCTTCGTGTCGAATCCCGAGGTCAGGTTGGCGTAGCCGATCAGCCCGACGGCGACCAGGCCGGCCGCGACCGGCAGCACCCAGCGGTCCTTGCCCTCGGCGCCGGCCAGCATGTCGAAGTGCGGCATCAGCAGCAGCACGGCCGGGGCGACGAAGAGCGCCAGCAATCCGAAGACCGGCATTCCACCGGCGCCTTCCAGCCGGTTGAGGATCCCGACCGCCTGGTACAGCGTGGCCGGCAGCAGGACGATCGCCGGAAGCGCGGCGATGGCTAGCACGGCCAGCCGCAACCAGCTATTCGCCGCCCACTCGCGGCTCAGCAGGAGCCAGCCCAGCGGCAGCAGCCCAAAGAGCAGCGGCCAGGTAGCGATGTAGCTCATGGCCGGCAGGGCCAAACTCATCAGCCAGAGCAGCGGCAGCCAGATCAGCAGCGCGCCGGCCAGCAGGTTCATCCGCCCCAGGCGGCGCAGCAGGGCGTAGAGCGTCCCCATCAGGGCGATCGTCAGGATCGTGAAGGCGACGGTGTAGATGGCCGTCTGGTAGCTGCCGACCAGCACGACCTGGTAGTCGTGGTTGAGCGTCCGGATGGCCACCCAGAGCAGCGCGACGAAGGCCATGGCAAGCAGCGTCCCAAAGCCCAGGGCGGCGGTCGCCAGCGCCAGCCGCTTCGCCCCCAGCTCGCCGCGGCGCAGACCAACGGCGACCAGCGCGACGGTCAGTAGCGTGACCAGCGCGGCCAGCGGCAGCACCCAGGCCGACGAGTAGTGGGCAACAAAGCCGGGCAGGACGTTGAAGAAGACGCGGTCCTCGCCGGTCTGCGCCGTCGACAGGTCCATGTCGCCGAAGTGGCGCACGAAGGCGAGCGTATACTCGCCCTCCTGCTGAACGCTGCCCATATCGATCGTGTCGAGGCCGTCGGTGACGGTGTGGTAGTCGAAGGTGTTGGCGGTGTAGACGAAGCCGATGCCCTGGATGCCGGCCTTCATGTACTCGGCCAGGTCGCACTCCAGCTGCGAGCCGGGCATCAGCGCGCTGATCGCGCCGAACCAGGAGTAGGCGCGCGCATCCGGCGCGGCATCGAGGAACTCGGAGACGACCCATTCGTCGTCCTCACTGCTGGCGTAGAGGATCGCCGGGCCGCCGCTCCCCTGAGCCTCAAAATTGACGGCCAGCCGCACGTCGCGCGCCCAGGGATGCTGGCTGACGAAGGCCTCGGCCCCCAGGTCGCCCTCCTCCTCGGCGTCGGTGAAGACGAACAGGACGTCGTTGCGCAGCGCCGGACCGGCGATGACCGCGCGCATCGTCTCCAGCGCGGTCACGACGCAGGAGCCACAGTCGCTGGCGCCGGGGCCGGTCGTGCCGGAGTCGTAGTGCGCGTTGATCGCGATCGCGCCGGTGTTGTCGGTGCCGGGAATGCGGGCGATGACGTTATTGACCGTGCCGGCCGAGAAGGCGTCGGCGCCCTCGAAGCGCACCAGCGCCGGGGCCGTCTGTACCTCCGGCTCGATGCCCAGCGCCCTGATCTGAGCGACCAGGTAGTCGCGCGCCATCAGGTTGCCCGGCTCGCCGATGGCACGCGATTCGCTGGCGATGACCAGCAGATGCTCCAGCGCCCGGGCGGCCGAGAACTCCGTTTCGGGAGTCGAGACCGGCGCGGGATCGGGCGTCCGCAACTGCCAGAGCCCGATCCAGGCCAGCAGGGTCAGGACGACCACCAGCGCGCCGCGCGCCAGCGTATCGGTAGAAAGCCGTTGCAGGGGTATTGGCGGAGCATGTTGCTCGATCCAGGTGACAGGCCTCATGGTTCATCTCCCAACCCCCGCCAGAAGACAACCCGCAACCCGAGGCCATTGTGCGCCCCTGCTCGTGTCGAGGGTGTAAACAGGGAACGGCGAGCGTTACGGGATTGCTACAGGCACTCACCCCCGCGGCTGGGCGTGAGGTCTACCGAGATTTAGCCTTGCCTAAATTCTAGTTGCGGAATAGAATGCAGCCCATATGAGGCGCGCCTCCATTTCCAGAGGCAGACCACGCATCTGTGGCCAAGCGCGAACCTGGTTGGAAAGCAATGTAATGAGCGTATCGAGAGACAAAACGCGAGCCGGCCGGCGAGCCCTGGCCCTGGGCTCGATCCTGCTGGTGGCGATCCTGCTGCTGGCAGCCTGCGGCGAGGACGCAAACAGCTCGTCGAACGGCGGCGGGGGTGACGTCGGCGGCCGCACGATCAAGGTGGTGACGACGACCCAGCAGATCGCCGACGCGGCGCGCGTCATCGGCGGCCAGCGCGTCGAGGTCTACGGCATGATGGGGCCGGGCGTCGACCCGCACCTCTACAAGGCGACCGCTGGCGACGTCAACGAGCTGGAAGAGGCCGACATCATCTTCTACAACGGCCTCAACCTGGAGGGCCGCCTGGCCGACCTGATGGTCACCATGGCCGCCCAGAAGCCGACGGTCGCCGTCGGCGCCGCCGTGCCGGAGGACCTGCTGGCCGAGCCGCCGGAGTTTGAGGGCAAGTTCGACCCGCACATCTGGTTCGACCCGGCCCTCTGGAAGCACGCCCTTCAGGCCATCGCCGACGGGCTGGCCGAGCTCGACCCGGACCACGCCTCGACGTATGAGGAAAACCTCGAAGCCTACCTGGCCGAGATCGAGGATCTGGAGGCCTACGCCGAGGAACGGCTCGCTGAGGTGCCGGAGGGCCAGCGCGTGCTGGTGACGGCCCACGACGCCTTCGGCTACTTCGGCCTGCGCTGGGGCTACGAGGTGCGCGGCCTGCAGGGCATCAGCACGGCCACCGAAGCCGGCGCCGGCGACGTCCAGGATCTGGCGAAGTTCCTGGTCGAGCGCAACATCAAGGCCATCTTCATCGAATCCAGCATCCCCCAGTCGGCGGTCGAGGCCGTCATCGAAGCGGCCGAATCCCAGGGCGGCACGGTCACCATCGGCGGCCAGCTCTACTCCGACGCCATGGGCGACCCCGGCACCGACCAAGGCACCTACATCGGCATGTACCGCCACAACGTGAACACGATCGTGGAGGCGTTGAAGTGATGAAGAACGCTCACCCCCGGCCCCTCTCCCAATGCTGGGAGCAGGGTGCCCTGTCGTTCGATTCGAGCTATCGATCAACTGCCTCTTGGTCTTACTCCCCCTCTCCCAGCATTGGGAGAGGGGGCTGGGGGGTGAGGGCTGTCTCATGACCACCGCAACTACCCTCATCCACGCCCCCGTCGCGGTCCGCGACCTGACCGTCGCCTACCGGGAAGCGCCGGCGCTGTGGGACGTCGACCTGACCGTGCCGGAGGGGCGCCTGGTGGCGATCGTCGGGCCCAACGGGGCCGGGAAGTCGACCCTGATCAAGGCGATCCTCGACCTGGTGCCGCGCACCAGCGGGACGGTCTCGATCTACGGCAAGCCCTACAAGGACAACCGGCAGCTGGTCGGCTACGTGCCCCAGCGCGGCAGCGTCGACTGGGATTTCCCGACGACGGCGCTCGACGTCGTCCAGATGGGGCTGTACGGCAAGCTGGGCTGGATCCGCCGGCCTGGCAGGCGAGAGCGCGAGATCGCCTACGAATGCCTGCGGAAGGTCGGCATGGAGGATTTCGCCGACCGCCAGATCAGCCAGCTCTCCGGCGGCCAGCAGCAGCGCGTCTTCCTGGCACGAGCGCTGGCTCAGGACGCCGAGATCTACTTCATGGACGAGCCCTTCGCCGGCGTCGACGCGGCCACCGAGGCGGCCATCGTCAATGTCATGCGCGACCTGCGCGCGGCCGGCAAGACGCTGATCATCGTCCACCACAACCTGGAGACGGTGCTGGAGTATTTCGACTGGGTGGTGCTGCTCAACGTCCAGGTCATCGCCAGCGGTCCGGCCCAGGAAACCTTCACGCTGGAGAACATCCGCAAGACCTACGGCGGCCGGATCGCGGCGCTCAATGCGCTGGACGGCGCGCAGGTGCTGGTGGGAGACGGCGAATGATCCCCGACGTGCTGAGCGACCTGGTCTTCGACTACACCCTGCGCAACGTCGCGCTGGGCTCGGCGCTGCTGGGCATCGTCGGCGGCGTGCTGGGCAGCTTCGCGGTGCTGCGCCGCCAGGGCCTGCTCGGCGACGCGCTGGCCCACACCGCTCTGCCGGGCATCGCGATCGCCTTCCTGGTGACCAACTCGAAGACCCCGCTGGTGCTGATGCTCGGCGCGGCCATCGCCGGCTGGCTGGGCACGCTGATCATCATCAGCCTGGTGCGCGAGAC
>DATGQR010000335.1:0-14171 GCA_035304105.1 Thermomicrobiales bacterium
GCAAGGTTGCGCCCCGAGACCAACGACCAGTTCACTAGCTCGACGACCGCCCGCTCGTAGGGCTGCAAGATGAAGAGCAGGGTCAGCATCGACACGATCGTGATCGCGATCATGCCGATCAGCACGACGGTGAAGCCTTCCAAGCTGTCTAGCAAGACGGCGACCAGCAATGTGTCGATCAGGGTCGAGACATTGGAACCCATGATGTAGGGAATCAGGTTCTCTCGCCGGATCAGACCGCGGGCCGTAAGCGGGACCAGGATGCCGACCGAAACGGTGACTGAGAGCGTCAGTAAGGTGACGATCACGCCGAGCATGAACATGATCGATGGGCGGTAAATCAGCACCGGGGTCTCTCCGAAGCCGCGCTCGCCAAGCTCTACTTCGGGCAGGCCGCGGTCGAACAGGTTGAACGTCACGACGATCAGGATGATGCCGATGCCCATGACCGCCAGGTCCGGCAGCCGGTCGGCCAGGGCTGTCACCACTGGCTCGTAGAGCTGATCCAGCAGGTCGATGATTCTGAACGAGAACTGGATGTCGGAGAGCGCCCCGGCTCGCAAGGCGACATAACCGAGCGCGAGCGCGGGCACCTGCACCGTCGCCGAAACGGTGAGCGAGAGGAGTCCAACCGAGAGGCTGGATTGCCGGTCGCTGCCGCGCAGCACGTAGTAGAAGCCGAGCAGCAGGACGACCATTCCCGAGCCGAGCCGCGAACCGCCGATCATCATGAAGCTTTCGGCGTCGGAGATCGCGTTCTCGGACAGGAGCACCAGCGCGATCGCTGCGACCGGCGAGCCGGAGAGCGCGGCGTATGCGAGGAGCCAGCCGAATCCCAACGCGTTGAGTGGGTGAGTGACGCTGAAGGTGTCCCGCACGAGCGGCCCAGCCGATGCGGCGCCGGCCTTGATCAACTGGAGCGACAGGATGAATAGCACCAGGCTGAGGACGATGATGGCGATCTTGCCCAGGTTCGCGTTGGCGACCAGGCGCAATCCGCGGCAGGCCAGCGATCGGGCGCGGCTCGACCTCCCGGGCGACGACGCGAGCGCGGCGCGTTCGGCCCCGTCAGCGCCGGGTTTCGCGTGTTCTCGATCGGGGCCGTGTATCGACATTACGCGCGTACATCCAGGCTCATGCAGGCGTGGCGGTTGCGGACAACGGGATGCGTGCCAGGCGACGTGGGATGGTGCCCGGCACTAGAGCGCGGCGCGAAGCGCAAGAGCGATGCCGGCCATGCCCTGGAGATCTTCGCGCAGCTGGGAATCCTGTGTGGCCGCGAGGAAGACCCAGAACGCGCAGCAGCAGCAAATTGCGAGGAACAACAGGAACAGCCCACCGAGCATCCACCAGATGCGGTTATCCCGGCGCGAAGGTTGCGGCGGTGGCGTCCAGCCCGGCTGACCGTAGGCTCCTGAGGTCGTACTCGTTCCGAAGCCAGGGGGAGGCTGCGGCGGGATGGTAGGCGTTGGGCGCGTCTCGACCACCGACGGATCGGGTTCCGAAGGCGGGCCCTCCGGCGAGGGGGCGCGCGGCGTCGCCGCCTCGGGCCATTCCTGTGGTGTGCCGCAGCTCGGGCAATAGCGGTCGCCGTAGTTGACTTGCGCCCCGCAGACCGGGCACGGCCGTTGGCCGGTTTCGTTGACGCTCACCGCCCCGTCCCTCTCATCCCGGCTCCTCACCCAGCCGCGGTACGACTTCTTCAGGCTCGTCGCTTTCCTTCGACCTGAGCCAGCGCGCGGTGATGGCGAGGGCCGACAATCCAACTGCAACCCCGAACCACAGCGTAGCAAACCGGAGAATGAGCGTCGCGGCCGCGGCCACCGTGCCGGTCATCTCCGGCTGATCGATCGTGACCACCAGCAGCGCGGCGGCCGACGCCTCGGTCGCGCCCAGGCCGCCAGGCAGGAGCGAGGCGCCCCCCAGCCAGGCGGATGTGGCGAAGACGAATGTGGCCGCCAGCAGCAACGTCCAGGAATGCTCGAAGCCCAGCCCGCGAAGGATGACGTAGAGGACGATGCATTCAAAGAACCACGAGACGCTGGAGAGCAGCGTCATCCCGACCAGCGGGCGGGGGCGGAGCAGGTCGCGCGTGCTGTGATAGAGCTGTCGTAGCTCGTCGATCCGGCCTTCGAGGAAGCGGGTCGAGCGCAGCCGCTCGATGATGCTTTCGACGAGCGCCTCGCGCTGCAGCACGACCAGGAAGAGCGCGAGCGCGGCGCACATGATGAGGAACAGCGGCCAGCCGACCCGGAAGGTCAGCAGGCCGACGGCCGACAGGACCACCATCGACAGGCCATCGGTCAGGCGCTCGGAGAAGACGACCGGCAGCGTGCGGGTCATCGGGACGCCCGTCTTCGAACGTACCAGGAGCGATTTGAGGAATTCGCCAACCTTGCCGGGTGTCATCGCCATGCTGAAGCCGCTGACGAAGATCAGCGCCGATTCCCGCGGTCTCAGCCCGTCGACGCCCACTCGGTCGAGATAGAAGCTCCACTTGTAGTAGCGCAGGACGTAGTTGCAGATCGTCAGCGCGCCGATCAGTGGGATCAGGCGCATGTCGAAATCCCGCGCGGCATTGGCCAGCGCCTCGCGGTCGCTGAAGAAAACGACCAGGCTGATGACCGCGACCCCGAGCAACAAGCCGATCAGGAATCGCTGGCGGAGGTTGGTCATCACGCGCCCAGCCGCTCGATCACCGTGCCCGGACGAACAGCGTCGCGACCCTGACGCGTTCCATGACGCGCCGGCCGATGCCGGCGCCGTGCCTGCCGAGGCCCAGCGCGAAGAGCACTGGCTGCTGGTCGTCGATCAGGTCTGCGATTGCCTGGGCGGGGTCGCGTGACTCGCGCAGATGGGTCGACGTCGTGAAGCCGGAGCTGCGCAGCTCGGTGGCCGTGCCGATCAGCGCCTCGCGAGCGCCCTGGTAGGCGAGCAGGTCAGACGGCTGCGGATCGTCGATACCGCCGACATCGAGCGGCGACTTCGCGATGCCTGGCACCCAGGTGACGTGGACCAGCGCGAGCCGGACCGTCTCCGGGTTGAGCAGCGCGGCGAGCGCGTCGGCCATCAGCACATCGCGCCCCTCGACGGCGACGAGGACGCGCGCCGCGCCGTCGGCGGGCGCGGCGGTGGCCAGATCATCGGGAAGCGCCAGGAAGGGCAGCCGGTCCGACGACAGGCCGGGCGGCTCGTCGGCGCCCCGCTCGACGCGCGCGACGTACACGGCCTCGCCGGCAGCGTCCGGATCGTGGGTAAAGCCGACCGCGGGCAGGAAGCAGGCGCGGATGTACGCGGGGATCTCGATCGTCGTGGTCATGTCCGTCCGCTCATTCATGCCGGAAGTATAAGGACTGCCGCAACTTCAGGTTACGGCGCGTCACCTGGGGTGGGTGGGCGGCGTCCCTCCGGGGCCGGACGGCGCGGCCGCTTAGGGTTCTAGCTCTTCCTTGGGGCGTGGTCCGGGATCGCTGAAGTCGGTCTTGTGGAGCCGGTAGATCGGCTCGATCTTCAGGTCGTTCTTGACGAGAATCTGGCAGGACAGCCGCACGTTCGGGCCGATCTCTTCCTCGCGTGCCAGCCGCTCGCGCTCGACATCGCGCATTGGGCCGGGATCGCCCTCGATGATGTCGACGCGGCAGGTCGTGCAGCGGCAGCGGCCACCACAGCGGTGAAGAATATCGACGCCGGCATCTTCGATGACCAGCACGAGGCGGCGGCCCTCCTCGGCCTCGACGATGATCGGCGTGCCGTCCTCGTGCGCGTTGACGATCTCGATTCTCGCCATGAATCCTCCCTGGTTCTGTCTGATTCGCCGCGCAGCGATGAACGGGCGCGGCGCTAGAGTCGGCCTAGGCTACCACGCTTCGCTCGCTGGGTTGCAGCCGGTAGTCGCCGGTGTCGATGATGTCGCGCAGGTGCTGGACGGTGTCCCAGACGTCGGTGAAGCTGGTGTAGAGCGCGATCGGCGCGAGCCGGACGACGTTCGGCGGCCGGAAGTCCGGAATCACGCCCCGGCTCTTGAGCGCGGCGTTGATCTGCGGCCCCGCCTCGTGCTCGACGGCGACGTGCCCGCCGCGGCGGTGATGCTCGCGCGGCGTGCCGATCGCGTAGTTATAGGGCGGCTCCAGCATCCCGGAGTCCTTCAGCAGGGTGATCAGATAGTCGGTCAGCTCCAGCGAGCGCTGTCGAACGGCGGCGATTCCGAGCTCTTCGAAGATCCGCAGCGAGCCGATCAGCGGCGCGGCGCTGAGCATCGAGAGCGTGCTGATTTGCCAGGCGCCGGCCGTGCCGGCGCCCTGCCACTCGTGGCTCATATCGAACTGCCGGGTCTTGTCGTAACCCCACCAGCCGGGCAGGGCCGGTTGGCGGCCGAAGTGCTTGCGGTTCACGTAGAGCGCCCCGACGCTGCCCGGGCCGGCATTGAGGTACTTGTAGTTGCACCAGAAGGCGAAGTCGACATCCCACTCATCGAAGCGGTGCGGGACCGAGCCGACGGAGTGAGCGCAGTCAAAACCGGCCACGATGCCCCGGGCGTGTGCCTCCCGCGTGATGCGCTCGATATCCAGCAGCTGCCCGCTGCGGTAGAGCACACTCGGCATTAGCACCAGCGCGATGTCAGCATCCAGCGCCGCGATGATGTCGTCTTCGTCGATCGTCCGCCCGTCGCGGCTCCGGATCTTGATCAAGTCGCGTTCCGGTTCGCCGCCGCGCAGCGCGATCTGGCCCTCCAGGGCGTAGACGTCGGAGGGGAAATCCAGTTCGTTGATCAGGATCTTCCGGCGCGTGCCCGTCGGCTGGTAGAACGTCGCGACGAGGGCGTGCAGGTTGATCGTCGTGCCGCCGGCGACGACGACTTCGTCAGGCTCGGCGCCAACCAGCGGCGCCATGCGCCTGCCCAACTCCTCGCCCAGGAAAAACCAGGGCGGGTCGGCTCCCATCCAGCCGTCGATGCCCAGTGTCTTCCACTCATTGAGGACGTGGTGGACAGCCGCCTCGGCGTCCCGCGAGAGCAGCCCCAACGAGTTGCCGTCCATGTAGATCACTCCTGGCTGGACGTAGAAGCGCTCGCGGATCGCCGCGAATTCGTCGCCGGCATCCTTCTCCTGGGCCGCACCGCGGCCGTCGGCATAGCGGAGCATTGCCACCATCCCCTCGTAGTCCCCGTTTCCCGACAGCGTAGCAAGTCAGGGGCGATTCGGCATTAGCCGGCGTGCCGCGGCGCGAATCGAGCCACCAGAATGCCCTCCGACATCGGTACCGCGACGGCGCCCGGCGGAGCCTCGACGGCCTGATCGTCTGCCTGCCAGTCCAGGACTTCGACCACCTGACGCTGTTCGCCGTCGCAGCGCAAGCTGATCGGATGGCCACGACCGCCGACGCCGCGCACGAAGTTGAAGGCGCGGCGGGCCGTCCAGCTCCCGTCAATGACCCAGTCGCAGGGTTGCGGGTGCGGTGCCCAAGTGGCGGCCTCGTCGTTCTGCGGGCAGGTCGTGGGTTCTCCCCGCGATAGTTGCGCCAGACAATCGATCACCAGCTCCGCGCCGATCGCGGCGAGCAGGGCGTCGAGCTCGTCCTCGCTGATGCCGTCGGGCAGCGGGATCGACTGTTGGGCGAGGATGTCTCCGGCGTCGAACGTCTCAGTAAGGCGGTGGATGGTCACCCCTGCGAGCTCGTCACCCGCGTGGAAGACCCAGAAGAGCGGGTCCGGACCGCGCTTGTCTGGCAAGAGCGAGGGATGCAGATTCAGACCCCCGAGCGGGAGCCGGCCGTAGATCGCTGCTGGGATCAGCCGGTCGTAGCAGGCGACGACCAGCGCGTCGGCATCGACGCCGGCCAGAGCGCGCTCCACCCTCTTGCTGCGGAGGTCGCCGATCCTCCAGACGTCGATACCGTGCCCATGGGCTGCCGCCGTCACCGTGGGCGTGCCCATGGCCGGGGCGGCGAATGGCAGCGAGGCCGGCCGTCGCCGGGCCGGAGCTTCGATCAGCGGCACAGCTGGCGGGCCGGGCATACAGACCAGCCGGACGTCGATGCCGCCGGCGATCAGGTGGTCGAGGACGATCCGCGTTGTGGCGCATTCCAGACCGAAGAGGAGCACCCCTGGGGCGGCATGGCGGGATGGTAGAGTTGACGTCAGCATCCGATGACGCCCCTCGCCCGTAGAGTGGCGAAGAGGAGGTCGACATGGCTCGCATGGTGATGTGCGTCAAACTGGGTCGCGAGGCCGAGGGCTTCGAGGAACCGCCCTTCCCGGGGGAGTTCGGCCTGCGCATCTACGAGAACGTCTCGCTCGAAGCCTGGGAGCTCTGGAAGCAGCATCAAACGATCCTGATCAACCACTACGGCCTGCACCCTGCCGATCCGGAGACGCGCAAGCTGCTGCGGGCCGAGATGGAAGAGTTCTTCTTCGGCGAGGACGCGCAGCTCCCCGAGGGCTGGACGCCGCCGACCGCCGGCGCCGCGCCCGCCCGCAAGAAGAAGTAGCTCGTGTTCACCCGATGCCCATCGAAATCATCGGCACGATCTTGAATTCCAGCCGCGCGTGCGCCTCGCGGATCGCGGCCTCCACCGCTTCCGGCGTCTCGCCGCGCGCGAAGATGAAGCCCAGGTAGCTGGCGCCCTCCGGCAGCGGCGTGATCGGGTAGTTCATTCGCGCCGTGATCTCGACGCCCTCGATGCCCGGAACCGCGTTCGCCTCCTCGATCCCGACGACCTCGCGCAGCAGGCCTTTGCGCGGTATCGGGATCATCATGACGCCGACGGCGCCGCCCGAGCGCTCGAACGACTCGATCGGCAGTCCCGAAGCTTGACGTAAGATAATTTCCTCGAGGCTCGACCCGGAGCCAAACTCCAGCGTGCGCGCTCACAATCCGCCGATCGAGCGCCCTGCGATCTCAAGCAGCCAGGCGCGGTCGTCATGGATGCGCAGCTCGGCGTGGATCGGGCCGTTCCGCAGCCCGAGCGCGGCCGCCGCCGCGGCCGTCTCCTCGGCGATGCGCTCCTGCACGTGGGCCGACAGCCGCGACGGAGTGACGTAGATCGTCTCCTCGAAGTAAGGCCCCTCCAGAGGGTCCGGCTTGTCGAAGATCGCTAGCACCTGCAGCTGGCCGGCGTCGATGACGCCTTCGACCGCCACCTCGACGCCCGGTAGATAGCTCTCGACCAGCAGCGTCGACGCCCCGCTGGCCTCGCCCTCGGCGTCCAGGATCGCCCGTACGCGCCGGATCGCGGCGCGCAGCTCGGTCTCGTCGTTGGCTCGAATCACGCCGCGGCTGCCCGAGAGGCGGCGCGGCTTGACGACGACCGGATAGCGCAGGTCCGTCGGAATATCCACAGCCTCGCCGGAGATGTCGATCAGGCGGAACTCGGGGCACTTGACGCCCGCCTCGCGGAGCATGGTGCGCATCACGAACTTGTCGCGGGCGGCCTGGGCGGCGCGCGGGTCGTTGGCTGGCAGCCCGATCCGGTCGCTGGCCACGGCCGCCAGCTCGGTGGCTGAGTCGTCGACGGAGAGCACCGCCGTCAGCGGCTGCTCGACGTGGAAACGCTCGATCCAACTCGCCGCGGACTCGATGTCTCGAAAGTCGATCGCGTGGCGGTAGGCGCGCTCGTCGGCCAGCTGCTCGGGGAGGTCGATGACCGGCACGACCTCGATCTCCAGCCGCCGGGCAGCGCGAGAGAAGGCCTCTCCCCGGTAGCTTGAGGGCGCGATCAGCAGCATGATGCGCGGGCGTTCGCTGGGCATCTAGCCTCCTTTGGGCCTGGCGGCCGCACTCCACAGCAAGCGTGCCAGATCCTGCCTAGCGGTGCCCGTTCGCCAGTCGCAAGGCGTCTGGCAGGCGCCGTAGGCGGAGCATCGCGAGGGTCCCAAATGCGGGACCGGCAGCTAAGAATACGAACGCCCATTGCCAGCCAAACCATTCCTCGAAGACCGGCACCAGCCGGATCGAGGCGAGCGTCAACAGGAAGCCCATGCTGGTTTGAAGTGTCAGCGCGGTGCCGATGTACTCGCGATCGCCAAGCTCGCTGACGCAGGCCGAGAACTGGGCGCTATCGGCGACGACGCTGAAGCCCCAGATCAGCACCAGCGGCACCAACCATTGAGGCGACGCGCCATAGAGCAGCCCGACCGCCAGCGCGCAGGCGCCGCTCACGATCATGGCCGCCGAGGTGATCAGCGTGCGCCCGAAGCGGTCGGCCAGCTTGCCGGCGACGATGCTCCCCAGCCCGCCGATCGCGATGACGCCGAAGGCCGTCAGGCCCGCCCAGCCGGAGCCGACGCCAGCCGCATCGAAACTGGCCAGCAGGAAGACTGGAATCCAGGCCCACATCGCGTAGAGTTCCCACATGTGCCCCAGGTAGCCCAGGTTCGCCAGCACTACCGGGCGGTTGCGGAGGATCTCGCCAACATAGTTCCAGCGAAAGCGGGGCGCGGCCACAGCATATGGGCCTTCGCGGATGAAAAGCGCGGCGATGACCGCGCCCAGCGCGGCCAGCCCGCCGGCCGCGTAGAGTACTGGCCGCCACTCGCTGAGATCGCCGAAAGTACGCAGCAGATGCGGCAGCGCCGAGCCGAGCGTCAGCGCGCCGACCAGCAGTCCAATCCCCAGGCCGCGATCGTAGCGCGTCCAGGTGGCCATGATCTTCATCCCGACCGGGTACACGCCGGCCAGTGCCATGCCGGTCAGCACTCGAAGCGGCAGGGCGACGGCCAGACCGTCGGCGTAGACCGGAATCAGCAGCGTGAAGCTCGCGGCCAGCGCCGCCGATATTGCGAGCAGCCAGCGCGAGGGCAGGCGGTCGGCCAGGTTGAGCAGCGCCGAGCCGAACGCGCCGGCAACGAAGCCGATTTGCACCGACATCGTCAGCCAGGAGCGGCCGCTGTCGCTCAGCGACCACTCGTCGGTCAGCGCCGGCACAACTGCCGAGGCCGAGAACCAGGTCGCCATGCCCAGCAGCTCGGCCACCGACAGCAGCACCACGGCCGTCCATTTGCCGGGGAGCGCCTCGGCTCCGGCCGGCGTTTGCATCGTCGTTGCCCCGCTCAGCGCCTGCCCCCAGTCCCGTGATTCACGCGGTCACGCCTGAGGATTACACTTCGGAGGGCAGTTTGGCGCAATACGCCGGCTCGAGAATCGCGTCAGAAAGTCCGCAAGCGTGGAACGGCACACTCAACCCAGACCATTCGGCGTGACCGCCATCGCGGTGATCCAGGCGATCACCTCCGTCTCGGCCATCGCCGGCTGGTGGCGTAGCGGTCCATTCGACGCTGGCATGCGCGATTCGGCGGTCTACCTGAGCTCGCTGGCCGTCCTGGTAGCCGTGATTGGTTTGATCGTCGCCGGGGGCTTGCTGTCGATGGTGCGCTGGGCCTGGCCGCTGGCGCTCTTCGTGCTCTCGGTCCAACTCGCCGTTGGCCTCTGGGCCTATTACCACGGTCATCCGAACTACATCACCCTGGCTCTGGGCGTCGTCGCGATCTTCTACCTGAACTGGCGCGACGTGCGCCGCGCATTCGGCTATCTCAAGGTCCGGGAGTCGACGCCCATTGAATGACCTTGAGTTGCTGCGAGAATTCGAGCCGATCCTGCGCTTCACCCACGGGGAGCTGTTCTTCCCGTGCCCGGTCGACCGCTATGTCGAGCACTGCCAGCTCCTGCTGGGGACTTCTGATGAGGGACCGGATCGATTGCTGGCCGAGCGCGGCGAGGTCTGCCTCGACACGTTGGCGACGCTGCGCCCACCGCCGGCCGGCGCACAGCACTTCCTGCGCTTCGTCGACCGCCCGCTCGAGGGCCGCGAGATGGCGCGCTGGCTGATTCGCGAGGATCGCCCGGTCTTCAGCGCTCGCGGGCGGCTGGCGCGTGTCGGGATCGGCATCCGCACGCTGGACTCGCTCTTCGAAGTGCTCTCGCTGCTGCGCGGCCGCGTGCCCGGCGGCACGGTCGCGGCGGCCGAACGCCGCTACCAGCACATCCGCCGCCAGAGCCCGCAATTTCCCTATTATGGTCGTGTCGTCCGGCGCGGCGGCTACATCACGCTTCACTACCTATACTTCTACGCCATGAACGACTGGCGCTCGACCTTCCACGGAGTCAACGACCATGAGGCGGATTGGGAGCAGGTCTTCGTCTACCTCGAAGAGACTCAGGACGGCCCGCGGCCTCTCTGGGTGGCCGGCAGTGTCCATGACTTCCCCGGCCAGGACCTGCGTCGGCGCTGGGACGATCCATTCCTGATGCGCTGGGGCAACCACCCGATCATCTTCGCCGCCGCCGGTTCGCATGCGAACTACTTCCAGCCGGGCGAGTACCTGGCGCGCTACGAGGTCGGCCTGCTCAAGCCCATCTCACGCTTCGTCGACCAGGTGCGCCGGCTGTGGACCCAGTTCCTGCGGCAGGGTGATCCGACGTTCGGCGAGCGCATCGCCGGCCTGCTGCGCTTCCCCTACGTCGACTATGCCCGAGGCGATGGACTGGCGATCGGGCCCGGGGAGGAGCATGAGTGGACGCCGGTGCTGCTGACACCGGAGGATGGCTGGGTCGAGCGCTACCAGGGGCTCTGGGGCCTGGCTACCAGCGACCCCTTCGAGGGGGAATCGGCGCCGGCCGGCCCGAAGTACAACCGCGACGGTACGATCCGCCAGACATGGTCCGACCCGGTGGGCTGGACCGGCCTGCACAAGGTCGCGCCGCCTAGCGTGGCGCGGCGGGTGCTGGAGAGCCGCCTGGGTGAGGTCTTCGTCGAGCTGAGGGCGGTGGATATCGAGATCGACCAACTGGAGGAATCGTTGCCGCAACTCGGTATCGAGGTCGAGGCGCTGCAGCGCTCCGAGGTCTTCCGCTCGATCCTCGACGACCGGCAGCGCGCGCTGGCGGAGGGCGAGCAGCGCCTGCGCGCGCTGATGCAGCGGCGCGCCGAGTTGATCCAGACCGCCGAAGCGATCCAGCTGCACATCGAGCGGATCGAGGCCGGGGACCTGGGCGACCCGACCAGTCACATCCGCCAGTTTCACGTGCCGCTGACGAAGGAGGAACTGCACGAGAGCCGTCTGGCCGAGACCTGGGCGGCGGTCAGCGTCGGCCTGCTGCTGCTGGGCTTCGTCGGGATCGTGGTCTTCTTCCCGCAGGTCTGGCTCATCGCGGCCGGTGGGATGGTTGTGGCGTTCGTGGCCATCGACGCCGCGCTGCGCCGCAAGCTGGTCGATGTGCTGGTAGGCGGCTCGGTGGTCCTGGCGCTGATCTCGCTGGGCGTGCTGCTCTACGAGTTCTTCCTCGAAGCCGTCGTGGTGGTATTCGTGCTGCTCTCGCTGCTGATCATCATCGACAACTTCCGCGAACTCCGCGGCCGCTAACCCCGGCCACGTTTCCACGCGACATATCCCAGCGGTGTACGACTGTCGGGATCTGTCGTATCACGGGGAGAATGTCGGTCTAGAATCAAGCCAGTCAGCATTGGATGCATTACAGCAGGGCGGTGGTGGGGCATGACGCAGCGGATCGAGTCACAGGTCGTCATCGTCGGGGCAGGGCCGGTCGGCCTGACGCTGGCGCTGGACCTGGCCAGCCGCGGGATCGAGTCCTGCGTGCTGGAACTGCGCCACCGCGGCGAGCCGCCCAGCGTCAAGTGCAACCACGTCGCCGCCCGGTCGATGGAGATCTTCCGCCGGCTGGGCTTCGTCGAGCAGGTTCGAAACAGCGGCCTCCCGCCGGACTACCCGCACGACATCGCTTTCCGCACGACGATGACCGGCCGCGAGCTGGCCCGCATCCCGATTCCCAGCCGCATCCGGCGCTATACGGCGACCGATGGCCCGGACACGAACTGGCCGACGCCCGAGCCGCCCCACCGGATCAACCAGATCTATCTCGAGCCGATCATCTTCGAGCAGGCCGCCAGCGCGCCCAATATCACCATCCTCAACCGCACGTCGTTCGAACGCTTCGAGCAGGACGACGATGGGGTGACGACGCAGGCCTGCAATATCGACACCGGCGAGCCGATCGAGCTTCGCTCGCAATTCCTGGTCGGCTGCGACGGCGGCCGCTCGAACGTCAGGCGGCAGATCGGGGCGAAGCTGGAGGGTGACGCAGTCATCCAGCGGGTGCAATCGACCTACATTCGCGCCCCGGAGTTGATCCGCCTGCTGACGACCGAGCCGGCCTGGGGCAACCTCTCGCTCAATCCCCGGCGCAGCGGCACCGTCTACGCCATCGACGGCGTCGAGAAGTGGCTGATCCACAACTACCTGCGCGAGGAGGAGCCGGATTTCGACTCGGTGGATCGGGACTGGGCGATCCGCCAGATCCTGGGCGTCGGCCCCGACTTTGAGTACGAGGTCATTTCGAAAGAGGACTGGTACGGCCGCCGGCTGCTGGCCGACAAGTTTCGCGAGGGGCGCGTCTTCATCTGTGGCGACGCGGCACACCTCTGGGTTCCCTACGCCGGCTATGGGATGAACGCCGGGCTGGCCGACGCCGAGAATCTGAGCTGGCTGCTGGCCGCCCACCTCAACGGCTGGGCCAGCGAGCGCATCCTCGCCGCCCACGAGGCCGAACGCCACCCGATCACCGAGCAGGTCTCGTACTTCGCGATGAATCACGCGCACGCGACCGCCAGCCAGCGACGCGCCGTGCCGCCGGAGATCGAGGACGATACGCCGGAAGGCGAGGCCGCTCGCGAGGCGCTGGGGGCGGCGACCTACGCGCTCAATGTCCAGCAGTACGCTTGCAGCGGGCTGAACTTCGGGTACTACTATGACAAGTCGCCGATCATTGCCTACGACGGCGCCGCGCACCCGCCGTACGCGATGGCGGAGTACACCCCATCGACCGTCCCGGGCTGCCGCACGCCGCACGTCTGGCTGGCCGACGGCGCCTCGCTCTACGACCGCATGGGGCCCGAATTCACGCTGCTGGCGATCGACTTCGATGGGCCACTAAATGAGATCGTCGACGCTGCTAGAGCGCGAGGCGTGCCACTAGAGGTGCTGCATCTGACCCGTGCCGAGGCCGGCGACGTCTACGACAGGAAGCTGGTGCTGTCGCGGCCGGACCGGCACGTGGCCTGGCGCGGCGATGCCCCGCCGGACGACCCTGGCGCATTGATCGACCTCGTCACCGGCAACGCAGTGACCGCCTGAACGCACGCGGTTTGCCAGCCTCGGCGCGGACCAACTACGATCCCCGCCGGTGAATCCCTGTGCCGCAGCAGGAAGGAGTCTTCGGTGGAGCGACGCGTGCACAACCCGTGGACGTGGCAGGATCAGTATGGGTTCGTTCAGGGCAACGAGATCAGTGGCGCCCAGCGGGTGCTGATCTGCGCCGGGCAGACGTCATCGGATGAGAATGGCAATACCGTCCACCCCGGCGACATGCGCGGGCAGATCGGGCGGGCGCTCGACAACCTGGAGACCGTGCTGCGCTCGGCCGGTATGGACCTGTCGAATGTCGTCCGCCTGAACTACTACACGACCGACGTCGATGCCTTCCTGGCCGCCGGTGATGTGCTCGCCGAGCGCTTCGCCGCCAGCGGCTGCCGGCCTGCCAGCACGCTCCTGGGCGTCACGCGCCTGGCATTCCCCGACCTCCTGGTCGAGCTCGAAGCGACTGCTGTCGCCTGACGGCCGGAGCCGCAGACTATCCAATAGGTTGCAGCTCCGGCTTGGTTTGGAGGCGCTCGCTTGGTTGTTGATGTCTCACGTAGATAGCGAAAGTCCTCGGCGGGCACGGACCGAGGTCCTTCAGGTTGCGCTGCAAAGCCTACACCCAGCCTATTTCGCCCTGGTGATGGCGACCGGGATCGTCTCGATCGCGGCGCAGCTTGAAGGCATGCGGTCCATCGCCATCGCACTGTTCTGGATCAACCTGCTGGCCTACGCGCTGCTCTGGCTGCTGACGCTTGGCCGCCTGACTCTGTACTTCCCGCGCTTTCTCGACGACTTCACCGACCACGCACGCGCGCCCGGGTTCTTCACGGCGGTCGCTGGGACCGGCGTGCTCGGGAGCCAGTGCATCGTGCTCTTCGGTCAGCGCGAGGCGGCGTTCGTGCTCTGGGGCGTCGAACTGCTGCTGTGGATCGTGATTACCTACGGCATCTTCACGGCGCTGATCGTCAAGCGCGAGAAACCGGAGTTCATCCGTGGTCTGACGGCGGGCTGGCTGGTGTCA
>DATGQR010000336.1:0-5647 GCA_035304105.1 Thermomicrobiales bacterium
GGCGTCGACGATGCGCTGGTCGATCTCGTCGAGCAGCTGTCCCAATCCATCCCAGTTCGCCGGGATGTCGACTGCAAGCGTCCAGCCCTGGAGGGGGAACGAGAGTAGACCGCGGGCAGGTCCCATGCGCTTGAGGACAACCAGGGATGCCGGCACGCGCCGCTCGCTGAGGCGCTCCAGGAGCCAGCGCAGCGTTGCTTCCTCGCCGTCGGGAAGCACGCACTGATGCTGGACGAAGCCGGCGGCGCCGTAGACGCGATTCCAGTTCTCCAGCATGTCGAGCTGGTGGAAGAACGCCGACAACTGCAGTGGCCGGTCGCGCTCGTCGGCCGGGTGTCTTCGGAACCAGACTTCATTGAAGAGCGCAGTCGTGAGGCCGCTGACCAGCCCGGATGGCAGGACGTCCGGGACGCTGATCGACGTGCCGCGTGGCGCCTGCAGCCGCTCAGCGCGACGCTTGCCGTCCAGGTCGGCTGCCGTCGCGTGGTTGCCGCGGTAGAGCACGCCGCGCCCGAGCTTCGCGCCGCGCGCCAGCGTGTCGACCCAGGCAACTGAGTAGCGGTAGCGCTCGTCCTCATCGACCATCAGGGCCATCAGCTCGTCGAGATTGGCGACCCGGCGCGTGTCAACCAGCATCGCCGAAGTCTCGACCTTGAGCATCTTCAGCCGGGCAGTCAGGATGAAGCCGGTCAACCCCATGCCCCCACAGGTGGCCTGATAGAGATCGGTGTTGGTCTCCGAGGTCGCCTCGACGATTTGCCCGCTGGTGGTGAGGATCGACATCGCCAGGACGTGGCGGCCGAAGGTGCCATCGTAGTGGTGGTTCTTGCCGTGGATGTCGCTGGCGATCGCCCCTCCCACCGTGACATAACGTGTCCCGGGGGTGACCGGCACGAAGAGTCCGAGCGGCACGAGGAGCTGCATTAGGCGATGCAGGCTGATCCCGGCGTCGACTTCGACGATGCCCGCTTCCAGGTCGACCGCGTGGACGCCGTCGAGCGCGGTCATGTCGATCACGTGGCCGCCGGCGTTCTGTGCCGGATCGCCGTAGCTGCGGCCGAGCCCACGGGCGATCAAACCGCGCTGGTTGCGGCAGGCGACGACGGCCTGGAGCTGTTGAACGTCACGTGGTTGGAAGAGCCGGGCGCGGGTAGGGGCGGTGCGGCCCCAGCCGGTCAGCAGGGTGTCACGGTACTTGAGGGTTGTCGGTCGGGATGGCACCGTGGCTTGTTCCCTCGTCTCCGGCTCCGGCAAAGTGAAAGCCCCGCGTTGGCGGGGCTTGAGGTGATGCTTGTCTGGATGGTTGGGTGCCGAGGGGCGGAATCGAACCGCCGACACCACGATTTTCAGTCGTGTGCTCTACCTACTGAGCTACCTCGGCTCGCTGGCCCCGCACGCCGACCGATTGTAACAGGTGGGCGATAGAGGACTCGAACCTCTGACATCCACGGTGTAAGCGTGGCACTCTACCAACTGAGTTAATCGCCCCGAACCCACTGCTGGTGCTGGCGACGGTGCCCAGGAAAGGATTTGAACCTTCACGCCCTTAACGGGCACTAGCCCCTCAAGCTAGCGCGTCTGCCTATTCCGCCACCTGGGCAGGCTGCTCCGAAGTGGAGCACATGTAAGTATAGGCAGCGCTGGAGAGCGTCGTCAACCTGAAACGGTGATCCAACCGGCCATGGCGCATAGCGCATCCGTGCTAAGATCCGGGGCGTTTTTGAGGCGCGGATTCAACGGGAAATCGGCAGATTCGGACATCAGGGAGGAAAGGCATTCGATGCGATCCAAAGTCACCGTCGTCGGCGCGGGTAACGTCGGCAGCGTCGTCGCCAACGAGATAGCGCTGGGCGGCTACGCTGACGTCGTGATGGTGGATATCGTCGAGGGCATGCCCCAGGGCAAGGCGCTCGACATGCTGCAGGCCGGCCCGATCGACGGCTACGACGTGACAATCACCGGCAGCAACGGTTACGAGGAGACGGCCGGCTCGGATGTGGTCGTCATCACCAGCGGCGCGGCTCGCAAGCCGGGCATGAGCCGCGACGACCTGCTCAAGATCAATATGGGCATCGTCCGGCAGGTGACCGAGGCGGTTGTGGCTGCCTCGCCAGACGCGGTGCTGATCGTCGTTGTGAATCCGCTGGATGCGATGTGCCACGTCGCCTACGAAGCGGCCGGCTTGCCGAAGGAGCGCGTGATCGGCATGGCAGGTGTTCTGGATTCGGCACGCTTCCGCACGTTCGTCGCTATGGAATTGGGCGTGGCGGCGTCGGACGTCCAGGCGCTGGTGCTCGGCGGCCACGGCGACACGATGGTGCCGCTGCCGCGCTACACCACGGTCGCTGGCATCCCGATCACCGAACTGATGTCCGAGGAGCGCATCAAAGAGCTGAGCGAGCGCACGGCCAATGGCGGCGCCGAGATCGTTTCGCTACTGAAGAGCGGCTCGGCGTATTACGCGCCGGGCGCGGCGGCCGCGCAGATGGTGGAAGCGATCATTCACGACCGCGACCGCGTGCTGCCCTGCAGCGTGCTGCTCGAAGGTGAGTACGGCATCAACGGGCTCTTCGTCGGCGTGCCGGTCAAGCTCGGCGCCGGCGGCATCAAGCAGATCTATGAGCTGTCGCTGACCGATGAGGAGCAAGCGATGCTCAACCACTCGGCCGACGCGGTGCGCGGCCTGGTCGAGGCAATGGAAACCCTCAAGTAGCCGACGTCCATGACAGAGGGACGATGAGCCGGCGTGAATGGGAAGACCGGGCGCAGATGATAAGCGTCGACGATGCGTTCGAGCGTATCGTCGGCCGCTTCCGCCCGCTCGCGCCGGTTCAGGTCCCGCTGCTCGATGCTGTGGGGATGGTACTGGCGGTCGATATCCCGGCGACGACCGCCGTACCACCCTTCCGCAATTCGGCAATGGACGGCTTCGCGCTGCGTTCGGAGGACACCGCAGGGGCGACGCTCGAGGCGCCGGTGGAGCTGCGGGTCGCGGCCACTGTCGCGGCCGGCGATGCGGCTGAGGTCGAGGTCGGGCCGGGGGAGGCCGTCCGAATTATGACCGGCGCGCCTCTCCCGCCAGGCGCGAACACGGTGATCCGTTTCGAAGAGGTCGATTCGCCTGACATCGATGGGACCGGCGTTGCGACGATCGCAGTGCGCCGGCCGGTACCGCCCCATGACAACGTACGCGAACCGGGTGAGGATCTGCCGGTTGGTGAGATCGCTCTCCGTGCTGGCGTGCAACTTGGTCCGGCGGAGATCGGCGCGCTTGCCGCGCTGAACGTGGCCGAAGTCGAGGTCCACCGGCGCCCGCGGGTGGCCGTGCTCTCGACCGGCGACGAGGTGCAGGATCTGGGACCGGAACTGCGGCCGGGGAAGATCCGGGATGCCAACTCGTATGCCCTGGCGGCGATGATCGTGAGCTGCGGCGGCGAGGCGGCGCGCCTCGGGATCGCTGGCGATAGCATGGCCGAGCTGCGCGAGCGGCTGCGGGAGGCGCGCGACTTCGACCTGATCGTCACCTCTGGCGGCGTGTCACATGGCGACTACGACGTCGTCAAGGACGTGTTGCAGGCCGACGGCGCGATTGAGCTCTGGACGGTGCGGATGAAGCCCGGGAAGCCGCTGGCGTTCGGGGAGATCGGCGGGACGCCACTTCTGGGGTTGCCGGGGAACCCCGCGGCGGCACTGGTCTCGTTCGACCAGTTCGGCAGGCCGGCGATCCTGAAGATGCTGGGCCACCGCGAGCTACGGCTGCCGGAGATCACCGCCCGGCTGACCGAGCCGATCAACAACCGTGGCGGCCGGCGGCACTTTGAACGTGGCGTCGTGCGCTTCCGCAGCGGCGAGTACCAGGTGCGGACGACCGGCATCCACGGCTCGGCGATGTTGAGCGCGATGATGGCTGCCAACTGCTACATCGTCGTGCCGGAGGAACGCGAGCGGGTCGAGGCGGGGGAAATCGTGACCGTGCAGCTGTTCGGCGGCAACTTCCCGAGCGAGCGCGAACAGGAGGAAGGGCCGTGAGTCGTCCGGAGCGCGTGGTCCTGATCGGCCCAAGTGGCGCGGGCAAATCAGCGCTGGGGCGGGCGCTGGCCGGGGAGCTGGGCTATGAGCTGGTCGACACCGATGCGGTGATCGAGGCACGCATCGGCATGACGATCGACGCCTTCTTCGCGCGCTTTGGCGAGCCGGCGTTCCGGGCGATCGAACGCGAGGTGGTGGCTGAGGCGTGCCGGCAGCCGAAGCGGGTGATTGCGACCGGTGGCGGCGTGGTGCTGGACCCGCGCAACTGGGCAGCGATGCGGCCGGGTTCCGCGATCCTCGGGCTCACTGCCGAGCCAGAGAAGCTCGTAGAGCGTGTGCGGCGGCAGGCGGAGCGAGAAGGCGAAGCCGCAGTGCGGCCATTGCTGGCCGGGGACGCCGTCGAGCGGATGCGGGCGATGCTCGCTGCGCGTGGTCCGCTCTACCGGCAGGCTGACGTCACGATTGACACCGGGGAGCACAACCTCGACGGAGTGATCGCCCGTGCGATGGCGGAGATCGAACGGCTCGGGCGCGCGGGGCGATTTCCGGCGCTGTCGATCGAGACGCCGCTGGAGCGTTCGGATCTTTACGTGGGGCACGGCGCGCGGCGCCTGGCCGGGGAACTGATCCGCCATCGCTGGCCGGGAGCGCGGCGCGTTTGGACGATCTCCGACGAGAATGTGGCGGGGTGTTGGCTGGGCGAGTTTGAGGCGCAGCTGCGTGAAGCCGGCCTGCAGGTGGACGCGCTCGTCGTTTCGCCCGGCGAGGGCAGCAAGTCGCTCGGATCGCTCGCCGATGTGCTGGAGCGCATGACGGCCGGCAGGGTTTCGCGCAGCGATGTCGTCGTGGCGCTGGGCGGCGGGGTGGTCGGTGACCTGGCCGGGTTCGTGGCCGCGAGCTGCCTTCGGGGTCTGTCGCTGATGCAGATCCCGACCTCGCTGCTGGCGATGGTCGACTCCAGCGTGGGTGGCAAGACGGGCGTCAACACCGCCGCTGGCAAGAATATGGTCGGCGCGTTTTACCAGCCGGGTCTGGTGCTGATCGACCCGGATTATCTGGAGACGTTGCCGCGGGCTGAGTATCGCTCCGGGATGGCCGAGGTCATCAAGCATGCCTGGATCCAGCCGAGCACACCGCTGGGAACGCGAGACCTGATCGAGCGGCTCGACGACCTGGCGTCACTCGACCCCATCCCGACCGCGGTTATCGCCGACGTGGTTCGCCAGAATGTGATGACCAAGCACAGCGTGGTGCAGGCCGACGAGCGTGAGTCAGGCCTGCGCATGATTCTCAATTTTGGGCACACCGCCGGGCACGCGATCGAGGCGGACGGCTATCGCTATCGCCACGGCGAAGCTGTCGGGCTGGGGATGCTGGCGGCGACCCATATCGGGGTATCGCTCGACCTCACGGGCGGCGAGCGGCTGGCGCGGCTGCGCGGGATGCTCGAGCGCGCCGGCCTGCCGGTGACGCTGGCGGGTACGGTCGACGGGGTGCTGGAGCACATGCAGGCCGACAAGAAGAACGTCGCTGGCGTGCAGCGCTGGATTCTGCCTTCGGGCGAGGTGGGTGTCGAGATCCGGACCGACGTCGAGCCTGAGATCGTGCGTGAGGCGCT
>DATGQR010000337.1:0-12062 GCA_035304105.1 Thermomicrobiales bacterium
ATGACATCGTGAGGCACCGAAACCAGGGCGACCGGACCGGTCGCCCCTACAACTCAATGTCGCCGCCTGTTTCAGCGCGTAGCCGGGAGTGGGGGCATGCGGCGCGTTGATTCTGGTTTCGCATCTAGCGCAGGTCGCGCATGGCGGGGCGGAAGAGGATGGTGATGATGCCCATGGCGGCGACGGCGAGGCCGAAGGCGGCGATGGCGAGCGGGACCGTGGTCAGAGCGGCGAGGCTGCCGATCGCCAGGAAGCCGAGCGTACGCAGGGCATTGATCATCGACTGGGCGGCGATGACGCGGCCGCGGTAGCGATCCTCGGCGAAGACCTGGATCAGGGTGTCATTCTGGATGACGTAGAGCGTCTGGAAGAAGCCGGTCAGCGCCAGCGCGGGGATGACGACGACATACGAGGCGCTGAGGGCGATCGCCATCAGGCTCAGGCCCCAGCCGAGCATCCCGGTCCAGATCACCCTCCCGCGTGGGACGCGACCGGCGACCAGCGCGCCGGACAGCGTGCCGAGCAGCGAGCCGGCCCCGCCCAGGCCGTGGAGCAGGCCCAGCGTGCCGGCGTCACCACCCAGCACGTCGAGAGCCAGGGCCGGCAGCAGGGCGATGTAGGCCATGCCGAAGCCGAAGGGCACGATGTCGTTGACCAGCGAGGCGCGCAGCATGTGATTACCGCGGATATAGCCCAGCACCTCGCGCAGGTCACCGAAGAAGCGCGCCGGGCCGCGCGCCCGGGCAGCTCCGCCATCGGGAGATCGAGCGACATCAGCCACGGCCAGCGGGACGCTGAGGATGATGAAGATGGCCGGGAAGTAGAGCCCCGCACCGCTGGCCAGGACCGCGCCGACGCCGAAGGCGCTGATCGCGTAGCCGGCCAGCGCCGGGGCGGCGATCCGCGAGGTGTTCATCAGCATCGAATTGGCGGCGATCGCGCTCTGCAGGGCGCGGCGAGGGATCAGCATCGGCACCAGCGCCGAGCTGGCCGGGAAGGAGAAGGCCATAGCGACGCCCATGATCACGACCAGCACGCCGATCAGCGGCACGGTCAGCCTGCCGCTGAACTCCAACAGGGTCAGGATCAGGAAGCCGGTCGACTGGATGGTGAAGATGGTCGCCAGAATGCGCCGGCGCTCGAAGGCGTCGACGATCACGCCGACGAGTGGGGCCAGGACCAGCGCCGGGGCCATCTGCATGAAGGAGAAGAGGCCGAGCAGGAAGTTGCTCTCGGTCTGCTCGAAGACGATGTAGCCGAAGATCGTCATCTGCAGCGCCCGGCCGCTGCTGGTCAGGGCGGTGGCGCTGAAGTAACGCCGGTAGGCCGGAGAGCGCAGCGCCTCGAACGCGCCGGGCCGCGGCTCCTCAGCCACTCACGCTCCCGCCCAGCCTGCGCCGCAACTCGTAGAGCAGGATGCCGGCCGCGACGGCGACGTTGAGCGAGGTGGCCGTGCCGACCATGGGGATCGACACGGTAGCGTCGCAGAGATCGAGCGTCTCATCATCCAACCCGGTCGCCTCATTGCCCAGCAGGAAGACGACCGGCACGGGAATCTGGGCGTCGTGGAGCGGCGCCTCGCCCCTGGCCGAGGTCCCGATCACGGCCGCACCCTGGCGCTGCGCCCAGTAGAACAACTCGGGCAACGTCGGGGCGGTGTAGATCGGCACCCGGAAGGCCGAGCCGAGACTGGAGCGCAGGGCTGTTGGGTGGCCGGGGTCGGTGCCGCGGTGAACGATGACGGCATCGGCGCCGAAGGCGTCGGCCGTGCGGATGATCGTGCCCAGGTTACCGGGGTCGCGGACGTCGTCGGTCGCCAGGTAGATGCCGTCGGACTCCACCTCGGCATAGCGCAGATCTTCAGGCCGCCAGTGGACGGTGGCGGCCATGCCGACCGGATTCTCGCGGCTGGAAATGCGTTCGAACTCGGCCGGGCTGAGCTGGGCGATCTCGATGCCCTCGCCAGCCGCCCGGTCAATGAACTGCCAGGCGGTCTCGCTGCGCAGGCGGGTGGGGTCGACCAGGATGGCCTCGATGGCGTGGCCGCCCTCGTAGGCGTCGAGCACCTGGCGGATGCCCTCGACAAAGACGACGCCCTCCTGGGCGCGCGTCTTGCGATCGTTGAGCGCCCGAACCCGGCGCGGCCAGTTGCGTGATCCAGCGGAGCTCACCCGGTCCCCCTTCCGGACGTGCTGATGCTAGCATCGGGAACGCGTGTGCGATCGATGACCGGAACGCCAATGATGACGGACCAGTCCCCAAAGTATGCCCGTCCCTCCGACCCGTGGCTGGAGGAGCACGCCGACCTGCTGCGGCCGGGGCTGCGCGCCCTGGAGCTGGGCTGCGGCAGCGGCGAGGATACCGCCGAACTGGTTCGGATGGGCATCGAGGTCATCGCGCTGGACCGCTCGCTCGCACAGCTGCGCCGCACGCGGGAACGCGCGCCGGGCGTCCGGCTGGTGCGCCGGGACATGCGCGCGGGGCTGCCTTTCGGCGACGGGCGCTTCGACCTGGTGGTCTCCAGCCTGGCGATCCACTATTTCGACTGGGCCACGACCTGCCGGATTGCGGACGAGATCGCGCGGGTGCTGCGGCCGGGCGGCTGGCTGCTCTGCCGGGTCAACCGCGTCGGTGACGTCAACTTCGAGTATGGCGCCGGGCGGGAGCTGGAGCCGGAGTTCTTCGAGGTGCGCCCCGGCCACACGAAGCGCTTCTTCAGCGAGGCGGCGCTGCGGGAACTGCTCGCACCGCGCTTCGAGGTTGATAGCATTGCGCCGCGTGTCAGCACGCGCTGGGGTATGCAGAAGCAGACGATCGTGGCGAGGGCACGGAAGCGCGCATGAGCGGGTTATATGAACAGCTGGACCGGCTGGCATTAAGCAGGCTCGACCCCGAGCTCTCGCACATCCTGGCGCTGCGCGCGATGGCGCTGGGCGCGCGCGTGCCGGGCGGGTTACGGCTGATCGGGCGGCTGGCGCCGGAGCCGGACGAGCGGCTGCGCCAGCACATCTGGGGGCTACCCTTCGCCAATCCGCTGGGCATCGCGGCCGGGGTCGACAAGAACGGCATCGCGGTCAACACGCTCTTCGCGATCGGCTTCGGCCACGTCGAGGTGGGCACGGTGACGCTGCGCGCCCAGCCGGGCAACCCGCCACCGCGACTCTGGCGCGTGCCGGAGGAGCGGGCGGTGATCAACGCGCTGGGCTTTCCCAGCCAGGGCGCGGCGGCCGTCCGCAACCGGCTGCTGAAGCTGCGGCCGCGCGGCATCGTCGGAATCAACATCGGCAAAAACCGCGACGTGCCGGCCGAGAAAGCGGCCGAAGCCTACGGCGACCTGGCGCGTGCGCTGGGGGACGTCGGCAACTACATCACGGTCAACGTCTCCTCACCGAATACGCCGGGGCTGCGGGCGCTCCAGATGGCCGATGAGCTGGGCGCGATCCTGGCGGCGGTAGACGAGGCCAACCGGTCGACGGCCATGGCCCGCAAGCTGCCGCTCAAGCCGGTGCTGGTCAAGATCGCGCCGGACCTGAATGAGGACGAGATCGCGGCCGTCGCCGAGGCTGCCGTGGACGGCGGGGCAGCCGGGATCATCGCCACGAACACGACGACCAGCCGCGAGGGCATCCCGGCGAAGTACGCCGACCTGCCGGGCGGGTTGAGCGGCCCGCCGCTGAAGGCGCGCGCCAACCAGGTGGTCCGCACGCTCTACGGCGCGGTCGGCGGGCGGGTGCCGATCATCGGCGTCGGCGGCATCGCGACGGCCGAGGACGTGGTCGAGCGGATGCGCTCCGGCGCCAGCCTGGTACAGGTCTACACGGCCTTCATCTACGCCGGCCCGCAGCTTCCCGGCCGGATCCTCCACGACCTCTCGCGCATCGCCGACGCCGAGGGCTGGAAGAACATCGCTGAGATCGTCGGGCAGGATGTCCCCCGGGCGCGGTGAGCGCGCACGTTCCCGGCAACCTGTTGGTGTGAACTCCCGTAGGGGTGGAGCTTACCTCCACCCGTTGTTCGATCACGGAGTCTCTACCGGGTGGAGATGAGCCCCACCCCTACGAGATCGGCCGATGCGAGTTGCAGGTCGGCGATTCGTAGGGGCGGGCTGCGGGACGAGGTATTACTGCTGGTTGGCGAGCTCCTCGATCATGTCGAAGAGTTCGCCGTAGGTCTGGATGCCGGTGACGATCTCCTCATTGAGGGCGATCGTCGGCGTGCCGCTGACGCCACGGGCGGAGGCGTCGGCGCGGGACTGCTCGACGTCGGCCTGGTGGACGCGGTCGTCCATGCACTGGCCGAACGCGGCCATGTCGAGGTCCAGGTGCTCGGCCAGTGCGTCGAAGGTCTCGCGAGTGGCGCCGTTGAGCGCCGGGTTGTCCAGGTTGAGCATCAACAGGTCATGGTACTCCCAGAACTTGCCCTGGTCGGCCGCGCAGCGGTTGGCCTCGGCGGCCATCACTGAGCCATCGCCCAGGAAGGCGAAGTCGCGGAACTCGAAGGTCGCGATGCCAGGCTCGACGTAGAGTTGTTCGATGATTGGGGCCACCTCACGGGCGAACCGACGGCAGCCCCCTCACTGGAAGTCCCCGTACTCGATGATAGCCACCGGCGCGTTCGGGTCGCCCAGCACGCGGCCGTTCACCGGGATCGAGGCGGCGCGCTCGGGCGGCTCGATGATGCCGCCGGTGGACGCCGCGTCGTCGCTCGCGTCGGGCTGCGTCGCGTCGTCGCCGGCCGGCTCAGTCGGAGTCGGCGCGGTCTCAGCTTCGGTCGCGGTCGGCTCCGCGTTTCCGGACGCTGGCGACGTGGCGGTCGCGGTGGCGGGCGTGTCGTCGGCGCCGTCGTCATCATCGCCGCCGCAGGCTGCCAGGATCATCGAGGCGATCACCAGCAGGGCCAGCAGCGTCGGGATCCGTCTCAGCATGAATCCTCCAAACATGCGCCAGCGAACGCTAGCGCGAGATCGTGCGGCCGCGGCGGCCATAGTTGGAGTCGCCGGCCCACGGGTTCTCGCCGTGGAAGCGCGCGACGCTGAACGGCGAGAGGTCGGCCGTCTGCGGCTCGCCGTGGACGATCCACTCGGCCAGGCAGCGGCCGATGGCCGGGGCCGTCTTGAACGAACTGCCGGAGTCGCCGACCATGATGTAGAGACCGGGGATCTGCTCGGGCTGGTCGATGATTGGCCGGTGGTCGGGGCTCATCGCGTAGAGGCCGGCCCAGCCGCCGCGCATGATCGCGTCGCGGTAGATCGGGAAGCGCGCCGCCAGTGTGCGGCGGGCGACGTCAACGTAGTCGTTGTCGATCGTCTGGTCGAAGTCGCGGGGATCGCCGCGCAGCGAGCCGGACTCGGCGCCGATCAAGGTCAGGCCGCCCAGGTCGGCGCGCATCCAGGCGTCGTTGATCGCGTCGATGACCACCGGCTGGCGCCCCTTGAAGCCCAGCGGGCGACGGAACAGCGCCACCTTCGAGCGCTGCGGATAGAGGCCCAGATCGAGCCCGAGCGGATCGAGCAGCTGGCTGGCGCCGACGCCCGGGGCGGCGACGACCGTCTCGGTGTCGATGCGGCCGTCAGTGGTGTGGACGCCAACGACCTTGCCGTCCTGCAGGCTGATCGCGACGACCTCGCAGTGCGTCTTGATCTCGACGCCCAGGCTCATCGCGGCTTCGGCGAGCGTGTGGGCCGTGGCGTTGGGGTCTGCCCAGCCGCTTTCCGGCTCATAGGCCGCCGCACCGATGTCGTCGACGTACATCTCGGGGAACAGCTCGCGCAGGTCTTCCTTCGAGACGATGCGAGTATTGATGCCGATCTCCTGCTGGTCCTTGACGTTAGCGGCCAGTTCCTCTTCATAGCCGGGGCCGACGACCTCGACGAAGCCGAGCTCCTGCCAGCCGCAATCTCCGCCGACTTCGTCCGACCAGTTCTGGAAGATCTTCAGGCTCTCGTAGGCCAGCTTGGACTCATACGGGTTGGTGTAGTGCATGCGCACCAGCGCGCCGGACTTGCCGGAGGCGCCCGAGTTCAACTCGCCGCGCTCGACCAGGACGATCTTGCCGGCGCCCAGCCGGGCCAGGTTGAAGGCCGTGCTGAGCCCGTTGACACCGCCACCTATTACGACAACATCGGCTGTGTTCATTCCCCCTCCTCCAAGAGCATTCGCCGCATCATACCGAAGCGGCGGGGCATGCTCCCACCCCCTCCACAGAAACGCCGAAGCGCCGGCAGGGGACCGGCGCTTCGGGTGGGGGAGAGGGGGAGGGACAGCCTTGTGAGGCAGTCAGTTAGTCATCAGCAGCCATCGCGACGCTGTCCTCTTCGGACTCGTAGATGTTGTCGCCGCGGTGCAGGCGAATCGCCGTGCGGGCTGTCTGGAGCATCGCCCGGGACGTCGGGGCCTTGGCGGCCAGGTAGCGGGCGATGGCGACCATGACGCGGTTGGCGGCGTCGGGATGGAAATCGCGCAGCTCGTGGTAGAGCTGGGTGCCGGCTTCGAGCATCTGGTAGGAGTGGAACTCGCCATCCTCGCGCAGCAGGACGTGGCCCAGCGTGGCGATCAGCGGCTTCGGGTCGTGGCCCTGGGTCAGGTAGCGCCAGACGACCATGGCCGACTCGTCGACACGCTGCTCGATGTCGGTCAGCTCCAGTAGTTTGGCGAGCAGCTCGTCGGCATCAGTTGGCTCGCGCTCGATGTTGCGGTTCTCGGGCAGGCGCGCGGCCGGCATGTTCAGGAAGCGGTCCAGGTAGATGCTCATCGCGCCGTGGAAGACGCCGCGCACCAACTCCGGCGACGGGGCGCGCTTCATCATCTGGTGCACGGCGTTGTTGTAGGTGAAGGTGTGCAGGACCGTGATCCAGTCGGAGAATTCGTTGGAGGTGTGGAAGCGGGCGATGCGCAGGGCGGACGCGTAGCTGAGGGTCAGCGTGAGGTCGGGCAGCGGCGCACCGGCGGCGATGGCGTCGCGCACGGCGTTGACGCTGGCTTCGGGGTCGTCGCCGAGCAGGATGTCAGCCAGGTCCTGCATGCCGTCGATCCATCGCTCATCGCGCGGCGCGGCCAGGGCTTCGTCCAGACCCTCTAGCGCGTCCTCGACCAGCGCGACCAGGTCGATCGGGTAGCGCCAGGAGTTGAGCTCTTCGGAGCGGGTGGCGTTGGTCAGCACCGGGATGATGCTGGGCAGGATGCGCTCGGCCCGCTCCCAGCCGACCGAGTCCAGCATCTCGCAGGCCTTGTTGACGAAGTCGAAGCTGTGGCCGCCGTCGAGGAAGTAGTGGTCGGTGGCCGCGGCGGCCAGCATGTCGGCGATGGTGGCCGAATCCATGCCGGACTTGAGCGCCGTCAGCAGGGCGCGCTCGGCGCCGTCGCGATCGCGCACCTCGATGAAGTAGCGGAACCAGGTCTTAAGGCGCTCGGCAGGGATGTTTGCCGTCGGCAGCTCATCGAGCTGGAAGTGCGGTGGCTGGCCAGCGCAGTCCTGGGCCACGTTGACCAGGCCGTGGTAGAGCGCCAGCACCTGATCGTCAGGCTTGAGGTGCGGCAGCATGTTGTTCATGGCCGAGAGGATCGTCAGCCCGGAGCGCCAGCCGGCCTCGCGGTAGCGCGCCCCGAACTCGCCACCGACAGCGACGATCTCCTTTGCATCGACGCCACCCTCGAGCAGCGCCAGCACGGCCTTGACGGTCAGCAGGTTCAGGTTCTGCTCCAGCCCGTCGTTGAGTCGCTCGAACCAGCGCGCCCGCCAGTCGGTCGGCGGCGGGATGATGTTGACGTAGACGATGCCGTCCTCGACCTTGGTCTCGTAGACCTGGACATCGTTGGCGAAGAGGTCGAAGGTGCCGCCGCTCTCCAGGTCAAAGCGCGCGTGGTGCCAGTGGCAGGTCAGGATGCCGTCGCGCACCGTGCCGCGGTGCAGCGGGAAGCCCATGTGCGGGCAGCGGTTGTCGACGGCGTAGGGCTTACCGTCGCTGATGAAGACGGCGATGCCGTGCCGCCCGCCCGAGACCACCGTCGGGCTCTTAAGTCCTTCGAGCGGGCCGACCTCCACGAATTTCTGCGATGTCGAATGAGTCTGCGTCGCGGTCGTTGCGGCCATCGGCGGTCTCCTTCTCCTTCTACTGGACTGCTGGTGGGTACATGGTAGGCGGTGGGTGGTGGGAGGGGTATCGGAAGAATGTCGTAGGTAGTGGGGTAGGGAACAGGTAACAGGGAAGAGGGAACAGCGGAAGGCCGGTCCGGCCCTCACCCCCCGGCCCGCTCTCCCACTCGCTCCGCTTCGCTGCGCGGAGGGAGAGGGGGAGGAAGGCACGGTCAAGGCGGCGGCGGGGCATGGACGCAGTGCTTGTTGCGCGCTCGTTCTCGTTGAGGAAATCCCACATGACGCGGGCGAGTGTGGCTGTGTTGCTCTGGGGCGGACATGGGTGCGGCGGAATATGCACGGCGTCGGGGCGAGGCGCGGCCGGGGAGCGGGGCCGTTCTACACTAGGAGCCAGCAACTGAACCGACTACGGTGACAGGGAGAGACGATGGTAACGACGATGAAAGCGGAAGTCGAGGAGCGGCTGGGCGGGGATATCCTGTTTCAGCGGGATGAGCGCATCGCCTGGCTGACCTTCAACCGGCCGCAGGCGCGCAACGCGCTGACCTTCGAGATGTGGGAGGAACTGGCGCGGATCTGCGACGAGCTGGCCGAGGACCCGGATTTTCGGGTGCTGGTGCTGACCGGGGCGGGGGACAAGGCGTTCGTCGCCGGGACGGACATCAACCAGTTCAAGACGTTCACCGACCGCCAGCACGCGATCGACTACGAGCAGCGCATCAGCATGGTGACCGACCGGCTGGAGCGCTTCCCCCGGCCGACGATCGCGGCGATCCGCGGCTACGCCGTCGGCGGCGGGGCGTCGATCGCGCTGGCCTGTGACCTGCGCGTCTGCACGCCGGACGCGAAGTTCGGCGTGCCAATCGCCCGCACGCTGGGCAACACGCTGGCATCCGGCGCGGTGGCCCGCATGATCGACCTGCTGGGCCCGGCGCGCGCGAAGGAGATCATCTTCACCGCCCGCATGGTCGACGCCGAGACGGCGCGGACGGCCGGGCTGGTCAACGACATCTTCGAGCCGGAGAGCTTCGAGGAGAGCGTCCAGGAGCTGGCCGAGACAATCGCCGGGCACGCGCCGCTGACGATCCAGACGTTCAAGGAGACGGTGCGCCGGATCCTCGACGCGCGCGGCCCGGAGCGCTACGAGGACCTGATCCTCAAGGCCTACATGAGCGAGGATTTCATGGAGGGCGTGCACGCCTTCCTCGAAAAGCGCAAGCCGGAATGGAAGGGCCGCTAGGCAGCCGCTGGAGCGTGCCACCGCGGACGGCGGCCCACCGAGGGAAAGGCGAATTCGCGCGAGCGATGTGCTAATACTCTCTGACAACATCGAGAACCTAGAACGGCCAGACGGGAGCAATCACATGTCGACGAATGGCGCCGAGAACGTCATGCCGCTGTCCGGGATTCGCGTGCTCGACCTGGGGCGGCACCTGGCCGGGCCGACGGCCGGAATGTGGCTCGGGGATCTGGGGGCCGACGTCATCAAGATCGAGTGGCCGCCGCACGGCGACCACGGGCGCGCGTCGGGGCCACCCTTCTTCGAGGGCGAGAGCGCCTTCTTCATCTCAGCCAACCGCAACAAGCGCTCGGCGGTGATCGACTGCAAGACGCCCGAAGGGCAGGAGATCTTCCGCAAGTTGGCCGCCACCGCCGACGTGGTCATCGAGAACTTCCGGCCCGGCGTGATGGAGGCGCTGAACATCGGCTACGAGCGCATCGCCGAGACCAACCCGGGCATCATCTACCTCTCCGTCTCCGGCTTCGGGGCGGACGGCCCGGTGGCTGATCGGCCGGGGCTGGACCAGATCATCCAGGGTTTCTCCGGCCTGATGAGCGTGACCGGCTTCGAGGACGGCCCGCCGGTGCGGGTTGGGATCCCGATCGCTGACCTGGTGACCGGGCTATTCGGGGCGTATGGCGTGCTGGCGGCGCTGCAGGCGCGCGAGCGCACCGGCAAGGGCCAGCGAGTTGAGACATCGCTACTGGAGAGCATGGTCGGGCTGCTGGCGTTCCAGGCGACGCGCTACCTCAACGGCGCTGGAGTGCCGCCGCCGGCCGGCAACCACCACCCGATCAACGCACCCTACGGCGTCTTCCGGGCCAGCGACGGCTACATCACGATCGGCGCGGCCGGCGACAAGCGCTGGCCGCAGTTCTGCGCCCTGATCGACGCGCCGGAGTTCCTGGAGGACGAGCGCTTCAAGGACAACGGCGGCCGCTACGAGAACCGCGAGTTGCTAGCTGACCTGATCAGCGAGAAACTGCAGGCGAAGACGGTCGATGAGTGGGTCGAGATCTTCAACCGCGAGGGTATCCCCTCCGGCCCGATCTATAACATGGAGCAAGCGCTGGAGCACCCTCAGATCAAGCACCGCGAGATGGTCGTCGAGGTCCCGCACCCGACGATGGGCGTGGCGCGCCTGCTGGGCCTGCCGGTCAAGTTCAAGGAGACACCGGGCCAGATCTTCGCCCCGCCGCTGCTGGGACAGCACACCGCCGAGGTGCTTGCCGAGCTGGGCATTGACGACGCCGAGCTGGAGCGCCTGGAGCAAGCCGGCGTCATCATGCGCGCCGAGCAGCCGGCGACCGCCTAAAGCTTACGGGTCAAGACGTTGCACGCGCCCGGTTTCGGCACGAGACCGGGCGCAACTCTTCAGAGCCACACAAATTAGGGCAAGAACTGACCCCATCCGCAGCTAGGGTGGTGGTGGGCGACCCTGCCCGTCGAACCGCAGCTGAAGAACGGATGGTAGCGTGAGCGATGTGAGAGGCGCTGTCTCCGCTGGCGCTGGAGAGGCGATCCCGGCGCGACTGAGGGCGCTGTTCGATGCGCAATGGAGCTATGACGAGTTCGTCCGGCTGACGCCGCTCGGTCCGGAGAGCGAGGGGCAGACGTACGCCTACAGCACCACAGGGCAGGTGGCGGGCGACGCGTTGAGCGGCTCGCTGGAGCTCGCGCAGTACCCGCGCGTCCGGACGGACGACGTGCTACTGCCGGACATGCATGGGTTGGTGCAGACAGAGCGCGGCGAGAAGGTCGTCGTCCGGGCGGCGGGGTTCGGGTTGCGGGTGACCGACGCGCCGGGGCAGCGGCGGATCAGCCACTGGATGCGCTTCTGGACGGATGCGCCGGAGCTGGCCTGGCTCAATTCAACGCTGGCCTTCGGCGTCGGGCGCTTCGGAGCCGACGAGATCGCGCGCTTTCGCTATTTCGCAGCCACGCCCGGCGAGGGAGACGCCGAAGAAGCCGGCGATGCGCCCGCACTCGAGCTGCTTGGGACGGCGCGCTGGGAGTACCCGGTGTACGAGGCGGTGCGGCCGTTCGGGGACCGCGAGGGCGTCGGGTTCGCGACGAGCGTCGGGACAGTCGGCGGTGGGCCGCTGGCCGGCGCCTGGCGAGGCTGGCACTACCCCTCGTACTTGCGCGACGGCCTCTATCAGATCGACGCGCACGTCGAGATTCGCACCGAAGCAGGGGTGGTGCTGATGCGGCACGGTGGCCTGGCGACGAAGCCGCCGCATTTGCCAGAGGGGATGCTCTACGAGGTCGTCCAGCACGCCGGCTTCGTCACCGAGATCCCGGGCCTCGCCTATCTGAACCAGACGCTCGCCATCGGCGTTGGCGTCGTCCACGACCCGGGTATCGTGACGGTGTCGTACTACGGGTTGCGGGTCTGATTCGAACGTTGGGATTGCTGGGTGCGAACTGGTCGTAGGGCAGAGCTCGTCGCCGCCCCTACGGTGTCCTGCGAGGGTTGATTGAATGCCCGGCCGCCGCGCTCGACACGTGGCGGCCGGGAAACAGCGCGGGGCGTCAGTCCGAGGTGGTCGGGGCGCTCTGGGGGGCGCGGTTGGTGCACACGGCGTAGTCCCAGGCGCCGAAGCCGCCGCCGTAGTCGGGCGGGGTGACGCCGAGCTGGGTCAGGATCGTGCAGACCTGGGAGCGGTGCTCGACGGCGTGGATCACT
>DATGQR010000338.1:0-11181 GCA_035304105.1 Thermomicrobiales bacterium
CGCACGGCTGAGTTTGCCGAGCGCATCATGGACCTGAACATCCACTGGTGGGGTGAGGGCCGTATCGACACCTTGCTGGGCTACTCCGACCGCACCTGGGATCTGATGCGTGACAGCGGCCTGAAGATGGTCTTCCTCGGCGCCGAGTCCGGCTCCGACGAGACCCTCAAGCTGATGAACAAGGGCGGCAAGGCCTCGACCGAGAAGACGATCGAGATCGCCCACAAGATGAAGCACTACGGCATCGTGCCGGAATTCTCCTTCGTGCTCGGCAACCCGCCCGACCCCGAAGCCGACACCGCCCAGACGATCGATTTCATCCGCAAGGTCAAGAAGATCAACCCGGACATCGAGGTCATCCTCTACACCTATACGCCTGTGCCTCTGGCCGGCGAGCTCTACGAGCAGGCCAAGGCCAGCGGCTTCCGATTCCCGGAGACGCTGGAGGAGTGGATCGACCCGGATTGGCAGGAGCTCTTGCAGCGCCGCGCCGCTCACATTCCCTGGATGAAGGACCCGCTGCGCAACCGCATTCGCAACTTCGAGCGCGTCCTGAACGCTTACTACCCGACCTCGACCGACCCGAAGCTGCGCGGCGCGATGCGTTATCTGCTGAAGGCCGCCAGCGCCTGGCGGTACCACTTGAAGTTGTATGATCACCCGCTCGAGTTGAAGGCGCTGCACAAGGTGCTGGCCTACCAGCGGCCCGAGACGAGCGGCTTCTGATAGTTCGTAGTTTGTAGGCAAACCGGTCCGGCTCCCTTCTTCCTACAAACTACGAACTACAAACTACAAACTGGTCCGACGAAGGAGGACTCTCAGATGATTTCGCCGGTGGAGATTGCCAAGCGCAAGTGGACGCGCGTCAGCCACCGCATTCACACCCTGCCGGTGGTCATCCTGATGCCGCACAGCCGCTGCAACTGCCGTTGCGTGATGTGCGACATCTGGCGCGCCAACGCGGCCGGGCAGTCGCTGCCGCGCGAGTCGCTGGAGGCCCACATCGAGACCTTCCGCAAGCTCAACGTCCAGTGGGTCGTCCTCTCCGGCGGCGAGGCGCTGATGCACAAGGACCTCTGGTCGCTCTGTGAGCTGATCAAGACGCTGGGGGCCAAGATCACCGTGCTCTCGACCGGCCTGCTGCTCAAGCGCAACGCCGAGCAGGTCGTGAGATGGGCCGACGAGGTCACCGTCTCGCTCGATGGCAGCCCGGAGATCCACGACTCCATCCGCCGCGTGCCGAGGGCCTACGAGCGGCTGGCCGAAGGCGTTCGGGCCGTCAAAGCACTGAAGCCTGACTTCCCGATCACCGCCCGCTGCGTCATCCAGCAGCAGAACTTCCGCGACCTGCCGAACATCATCGACACGGCCCGCGAGACGGGCCTGGACCGCATCTCCTTCCTCAGCGTCGACGTCTCAAGCGAGGCCTTCAACCGCCCGGAGCCGTGGAGCGACGAGCGCATCGCCGACGTCGCCCTGAGCCCCAACGAAGTCGCCGAGTTCGAGCAGATCGTCGAGGACACGATCGTCAGCCACGCGGCCGACTTCGCCAGCGGCTTCGTGGCCGAGAATCCGGACAAGCTGCGCCGCCTGCCGCGCTATTTCGCCGCCCTCAATGGCGCTGGCGAGTTCCCCGAGACCTTCTGCAACGCACCCTGGACCTCGACCGTCATCGAGACCGACGGCAACGTGCGCCCCTGCTTCTTCCACCCGGTCATGGGCAACGTCAACGACACCCCGCTGGAAGACATCCTCAATTCCGAGCAGGCCATCGCCTTCCGCCGGGGGCTCGACGTCAAGACCAACCCCATCTGCCGCAAGTGCGTCTGCACCTTCTCCCTCGGCGCCCGCACGCCGATCGGCACGGACCTGGTTGCGCCATGAAGCCTCCCCACTGATTTGTCTGGCCCACCCGAGTGGGCCATTCTGAGGCTGTGTGTCAGGTTCTTGTTGACGACTCTCGAGTTCACGGCGTATTCGTCTCGGCGCGCCATAGGCTCTTCGATTGACTCGCCGATCTCTTGTTGCGACCTCGGTTTCGCACGCAATCCATGCTATTTGTGATCCCTACATCAGCATGGAAAGGGGCGACGGCATGAGCGGCATGGCGAGCGTGGATCTGCTGATCACCGGCGGGCGGGTGATCGATCCGGCGTCGGGATTCGATGGGGTGGCGGATGTGGCGATCTCGGGGAGCGAGATCGTGGGCGTGGGCAGCGAACTGGGCGCGGTTGAGGCGGCGAGGACGATCGACGCGCGGGGGCTGCTGGTCGTGCCGGGGTTGATCGACATTCACGCGCACGTCTACACCCACATGGGGTCGAGCCTCGACCCGGATCTGGCCGGGGTGCGTGCCGGGGTGACGACGATCGTCGATGCCGGGACGGCCGGGCCGTGCACCTGGCGGCCTTTCTTCCACTGGGTGCTGCCCAATGCGAAGACGCGCACGCTGGCCTTCCTCCACATCGCCCGCAACGGCCAGGCCTTCATCCCGGCCATCCGCGTCGAGGATGACGTCGACATCGACCACGCCATCGAGGTGGCGCGGGCGCATCCCGACGTCATCCTGGGCATCAAGCTGCGCGCCGTCGGGCCGGCGGTCAGGACGCTCGGGGCGCGGATGGTCGAGTGGACGCGGCGGGCGGCGCGAGAATCGGGCGGCATGCAGATGATCCACATCGGCGACCCCGACGCCGGGCCCGGCGACCCGACGCTGACCGAATCGGTCGTCAGCCAGCTCGAGGAGGGCGACATCCTGGCGCACATCTACACCGATCAGCCCGGCAGCCTGCTTGGCAGCGACGGCAAGGCGCTGCCGGAGGTCTTCGAGGCGCGCGACCGCGGCGTGGTCATGGAACCCTCGCTGGGCCGGATGAACTTCGCCTTCGACACCGCCAAACGGCTGATCGATCAGGGCCTGCTTCCGGACGTGCTGGGCACCGACCTGACGCTGCCGGGCCGGGGCATGCTCGTCTACAGCCTGACCGAGGTTATGGGCAAGTTCATGGCGCTCGGCTTCAGCCTGACCGACGTCATCCGCATGACCACCTCTGCGCCGGCGAAGGTGCTCGGCCTCGACGATCGCATCGGCCGCCTCGCTCCTGGCTACGAGGCCGACGTGACGCTGCTCCGCGAAGCCCACGGCAAGTGGATTTTCCGCGATATGCGCGGCGACATCCTCCACGGCGAGCTGGCCCTCGAACCTGTCCTGACCATCCGCGCCGGTGAGCCGATCACCCCCGACTGGGGGCCCCGCCCCTGGGGCTGGCTGCCGGAGCAGGACCCGGAAGGCAGTTAGCTTCACGGCTGGCCTGCGCCGTCCAAGTATGTACGGGTGGAGCTTGTCTCCACCCGGCAACGGACACGTAGACCAAGACAGGGTGGAGACAAGCTCCATCCCTACGATGTTGTTCGGTGGTTGGTGCCGACGGTAGGTGGCCCGGATGCCACTCGTCATAATGTAGCGAGATCGAGTCCAGTGAGGTTGGGTGTCGGTACTGCGATTGGTTAGCCTCGGTGGGGAACACCCGAAAGGAGGCGTCCCATGAGTGCATCTGGCCAGCACGCTTCCAGCGCACGAGAAATCCAGATCCCGGTCGACAGCGACGCGATCACTGGCGACCTGCGCATCCCGGCCGGGGCGACAGCCATCGTCGTCTTCGCCCACGGCAGCGGCAGCAGCCGGCACAGCCCGCGCAACCGACAGGTGGCCGCCGCGCTAGAGCAGCGCGGCCTGGCGACGCTGCTCTTCGACCTGCTGACGCCGGGCGAGGAGCGGATCGACCTCGTCACCCGGCGGCTGCGCTTCAACATCGCGCTGCTGGGTGAGCGGCTGGGAATCGTCACCGAATGGCTCCTTGGCCAGCCGGAGACCCGCGAGCTGGCGATCGGCTACTTCGGCGCCAGCACTGGCGCGGCCGCCGCCCTGGTCGCGGCCGCGCAGCACCGCGACGTCGTCCGGGCCGTCGTCTCCCGCGGCGGGCGTCCCGACCTGGCGGCCTCGGCTTTGGGGCGGGTCGCCGCTCCGACGCTATTGATCGTTGGCGAGCGCGACGAGCCGGTGATCCAGATGAACCGCGACGCGATGAAAGAGATGACCGCCGAGGTCCGCCTCGAGATCGTCCCCGGCGCCACCCATCTCTTCGAGGAACCCGGCGCCCTCGAAGAAGTCACCCGCCTGGCTGGCGACTGGTTCGAACGGCACCTGATGGCCACTGCCGGGTAGGGCCTCTCAGCGTGAAGAGGAATTGCGTCTATTCGACGTCGTAGGGGTGTTAGACCGGCCGATTACCTCGTTGCAATGTGGCCTGGATTTGCCGAAGGGCTGAAGGCCACACCGTATGCCGCGCGGCCTGCCAGGGAGGCGAACCAGAGGTGGAAGGCGTCGCTGTCGGTCAGCTCGGGGTGGAAGGCGGTGGCGAGGAGGTGGCCCTGGCGGGCGGCGACGATCTGGCCGTCGTCGAGGCGTGCGAGCACCTCCACATCCGGACCGGCGCCCGAGATGACCGGGGCGCGGATGAAGACCGCCGGGACCGCCTCTTCGCTGACCGCCGGGATGTCCAGCTCCGTCTCGAAGCTGTCGAGCTGGGAGCCGAAAGCGTTGCGGCGCACCTGGAGGTCCATCAAGCCGAGCAGCGGCTGGTCGCCGGCGCGGGTGTCCGCGTCGACCTCTCGGGCGAGCAGGATCATGCCGGCGCAGGTGCCCCAGATCGGCTTGCCGCTCGCCGCCAGCGCCATGATCGGCGCGCGCAACTCGAAGCGCTCGATCAACTTGCCGATGGTCGTGCTCTCGCCGCCGGGAATGATCAGCCCATCGAGGCCGTCGAAGTCGCCTGGCTGGCGGACCTCCCGGGCCGCGATCCCGAGCCGCTGCAGCTTGTGGATGTGCTCGATGAATGCGCCTTGCACGGCCAGCACTCCGATGGTCATGAGGTTGCCTTCTTCCGGTCGGTGGGAGGGCTCGCCGGCCCCGGGGGAATGGGGGCGGGGCCGGCGAGCGTCACGTAGTAATCGCTGTTGGGGCGGGCTACCAGCCGCGCGTGGCGAAGAGCGCTTCCTCGGGTAGCGTCGCCGCCTGGAGGCCGCGCATGGCCTCGCCGATGCCGCGGCTGACTCGCGCCAGGATCTCGGGGTCGCGGTAGTGCGTCGTGGCTTCGACGATCGCCCGCGCCCGGGCCGGTGGGTTGTCCGACTTGAAGATGCCCGAGCCGACGAAGACGCCCTCGGCGCCGAGCTGCATGACCAGCGCAGCGTCGGCCGGCGTGGCGATGCCGCCGGCGCAGAACAGCACCACCGGCAGCTTGCCGTTCTTCGCCACCTCCTGGACCAGGTCGAAGGGCGCGCCCATCTCCTTGGCGGCAACCATTAGCTCCTCCTCCGGGCTGGCCTGGAGCTTGCGGATGCCGCCGATGATCTCGCGCAGGTGGCGCACCGCCTCGACGATGTCGCCGGAGCCGGCCTCGCCCTTGCTGCGGATCATCGCCGCGCCCTCACCGATCCGCCGCAGCGCCTCGCCCAGGTTGCGCGCGCCACAGACGAACGGCACCTTGAACTGATGCTTATCGATGTGGAAGCGGTCGTCCGCCGGGGTGAGCACCTCGCTCTCGTCGACGTAGTCGACGCCCAGCGCCTCGAGGATCTGGGCCTCGACGAAGTGGCCGATCCTCGCCTTGGCCATGACCGGGATGGTCACCGCCTCCTTGATCGCCAGGATCAGCTCGGGATCGCTCATCCGGGCCACGCCGCCGTCACGGCGAATGTCGGCCGGCACGCGCTCCAGCGCCATCACGGCGACGGCGCCGGCCTCCTCGGCGATCTTGGCCTGGTCCGGCGTGACGACGTCCATGATGACGCCGCCCTTGAGCATCTGCGCTAGCCCGACGCGGGTCCTCCAGGTCGAGGTTTGCCGGTTCCCGTTCTCCATTGGCTGCCCTCCATTGCCGCCGCCTCGCTACCGTGCGGCGGGCCTGTTTCCAATTGGCCTCGTCCATTGCAGTATTGGAGGGCATATGAAGGCTGGCAAGAGCCAAATGGAATGGTCCAATCAGAGGGTGATGGATCCAGGCGACAGCGCAGTGGAGTATGCGGTTCAATGTCTTGCTTGCCTCGCGCAATCCCACGAACAGGGAGAGTTAGTGCTCGGATTCGTGGCACAGATGCTTTCAAGCGGTGCGGAGTCAATGATTGCCGCTGCTTGCAATGCAGTATTGAGCATCAAGGATGAGCTTCGCTCGCCATTGGATGTTTTCAGCTATCGGCTCATCCGAGTGATCACGTTCGTCGAATGGCACTGCCCAGCTCGAGCGCGAGTATCGCGTCCTCGAAGCCCTCATCCATACGGTCACTTAGATTGCGCGTATGGCGGGCGCCCCCGCACCGCGACGGGCAGTTCGTCCCGTATTGTGAAGAGATGTACGCGCAATCGGGTCGACGGCTGATGGGGCGCCATCCACCGGGCACTGGTGCGAAATTTGGCGGCATTTGAGCGCCTGGGGGAGGCGCGGAGAGGCGCCGCTATTGTGCAGCGGCGCCTCTCTCATACGAGCTGCTTGGGTTGGGGTTGACGGTCCTGGGGATCAGCGCATGACGGTGGTGAAGACGCCCTGATTGCCGAAGCCGACGATGTCGGCGCGGCCGTCGCCGGTGACGTCGGCGAGCAGGCGCGGGTGCATCTCCACCCTCCAGCCGCCGGCCTCGTGGCCGTAATCGGCCAGGATGAACTGCGGCGCTGAGAAGCTGCCGTCGGCCTGCCCGTAGGCGACATAAACTCCGTCGTTGCCGAAGGCCACGATATCCGCCCGGCCGTCGCCATTGACGTCGGCCATGATGCGCGGGTGCATCTCCACCCTCCAGCCGCCCGCGTTATAGCCGAAGTCCGCGAGCACGAACTGCGGCGCGCTGAACGCGCCGTCCGCCTGGGCGAGCGCGACGTAGACGCCGGCATCGCCAAAGGCCACGATGTCGGCGCGGCCATCGCCATTGACGTCGGCCATGATGCGCAGGTGGCGCTCGACTCTCCAACCGCCGGCGTTGTAGCCGAAGTCGGCCAGGACGAACTGCGGCGCGGAGTAGGAGCCATCGGGCTGGGCGCGCGAGACGTAGACGCCATCGTTGCCGAACCCAATGATGTCCGCGCGCCCGTCGCCGGTGATGTCGGCCATGTAGCGCGGGTGGTTTTCGACTCTCCAGCCGCCGGCGTTGTAGCCGAAGTCGGCGACGACCAGCTGAGGCGCGGAGTAGGAGCCGTCCGCCTGCGCCCGGGAGAAGTAGACGCCATCATTGCCGAAGCCGACGATATCTGCTCGTCCGTCGCCAGTGGTGTCCGCCATGAAACGCGGGTGATTCTCGACTCGCCAGCCGCCGGCGTTGTAGCCGAAATCGGCCAGCACGAGCTGGGGCTCCGAGAACGAGCCGTCGGCCTGGGCGCGGGAGATGTAGACGCCGTCGTTGCCGAAGCCCACGATGTCCGCCCGGCCATCGGCATTCGTGTCGGCCACGAAGCGCGGGTGGTTCTCCACCCTCCAACCGCCGGCGTTATAGCCGAAGTTGGCGACCACGAACTGTGGCGAGCTGAAGGAGCCGTCCGCCTGGCCGTAGGAGACGTAGACGCCGTCGTTACCGAAGGCCACGATGTCGGCGCGCCCGTCGCCGTTGGTGTCGGCCAGCATGCGCGGGTGGTTCTCCACCCTCCAGCCGCCAGCCTCATAGCCGAAGTCGGCGAGGACGAACACGGCCGTTGGCGGCGTTGGCGGCTCGGGCTGCGGGTCTGGCTCTGGGTCCGGGGTGGGAGGGGTGGTCTTCAGCCACTCCATGTAGTGCTGGCCGATGTTGCCCATCTCCACCTGCCAGCCGGGCGGGTTGTCCGGCGTGTAGGTCAGGCAGCGGCGCTCGAAGCACTGCATCAGCACTTCTTTGTACGTGCCGCCGACCTTGACCGTGGCCCAGTAGGCCTCGGTGATCGGCCGGCCGGTGGCGAAGTAGGGGTTCTCGAACAGCTTGGCCGTGATGAACTGGCCGTTCTCGTAGACGATGCCCGAGGAGTTCATGAAGTCCCAGAATGGCGCGGCGATCGCGTGGTTGGTGACCTCGTCGATGTAACTGACGGTGACGCCCTGGCCGGCGAGGCCCTGGTCGTCGGTGACGGTCCCGGCGCGGTCGACGCGCTGGATGATCGTCGTGCCCAGCGCGCGCGGCGGGACGCCGAGGAGCGCGCTAAAGGTAGCGTACTGCGGGCCGGTGGGATCGTCGGCGTCGCCGGCCACGTTGATTTGGGCCGGGAAGCGCTGCTCGAAGGTGGCATCGCCGGTCTGGCGGTTGCCGGAGACCAGCTCGACGGTCAGCAGGCCGTTGGTGACGTCCCAGGGCGGCGAGGGATCGCGCCACTTGTTGTCCTCCATGCGTGCCTTGTCCCAGTACTGCACCGTCCGGCTGCCGCCCGGCGCTTCCACGTAGGACTCAGTCATCGGGGCCGTGTTCGGTTGCGGCCCCCAGATCCATGTGCGGCTGACCACGCCGTCGGCGACCGGCTTGTCGGTGCGCTGCCAGGTGCGCAGGAAGTGGTCGTAGCCCGGGCTGAAGTCGTCCGGCCCGTTGAATTGGGCGACGGCCTTCTCGTAGACGCCGGGTAGGTTCCCGGCGATGCCCCAGACGGCGAGCGCGCCGAAAGCGGCGCCCCCAGCCTTGAGGATGGAGCGGCGGTTGTAGGTTGCCTTGCGGGTCGAGATGTCCATCGCTGCGCACTTTCTACTAGGTGGATTGTCCGATTCCGATGCCTCAAACCTAGGGTCTGGGGTGGCCCGGCGGAATCGCACGAACCCGGTAGCCGCTATCGCAGTTTCTCGATGGTCTTGGTGTGGGGGGCGATGGACGGGTTGGTCGCTCGCCACGCATCGCGCTTGCGCCACATTGCATTGGGATCGGCCGCCCGTTCAATGATCGAAATCGTGCCGTCCCTACGCGGGATCGTGCCGGAGCCCGGTAGGCGATGCGATCATCTGAACATTCGCTGGCGCCGAATTTCTAACGCAGTGCCGTCAGCTCGGGCGGTTGGGGGAGGGGTCCACGGCGTAGCCGGCCGGCGCGGACCCCTCGCCGCGCAGCTCGCGGTCCTGGTCGAGGGCCAGCTTGGCGACCCAGAATCCCAGGCCAGGGACGAACAGGGCCAGGATATCGAGGATCACCGTCTTGATGCCGAAGCGGTGGCGCATCAGGGCGATGACGAAGAGCGCGACGTAGACGATCACCAGGAAGCCGTGGATGCGGCCGAACAGGCTGATCGCGCCGTCGCCCCAGCTCGTCTCGACGATATAGGTGAAGAACATGCTGATCAGCAGCAAGATCCAGGACAGCGCTTCCAGGATGGCCGTCCAGGCGAAAGCCCGCAATACCGACACGGTGGCTTGACCTCTCGTAGGCCTGAGAGCATATCGATGTTCGATCCGGCGCGATCGCCGGGGCAGAGATACTCGCCGGTCCCGGGTGGCGACCGGCGAGCTTCGCATGCCGATTGTGCTGTAGCCGGACAGGCGCCGTCAAACGCCGCCGGAGCGGCCGCGCTCAGGCGACCGCCTTGCGGAAGGTGTTCGTCGCCCACCAGAGCACCACGATGGTGAGGGCGGTCATGACCAGGAAACCTTGCGCCACGTCCCAGGACGTCAGCGTCCCGGCTGCCAGGTCGCGCGAGGCTTCAACGGCGTAGTAGAGCGGGTTGATGTGCGCCAGCAGCCGCAGCCAGCCCGGCGCGATCGACAGCGGCAGCAGCACGCCCGAGAGCAGCAGGATCGGCAGGTTGACGCCGTTCCAGATCGCCGCCAGGCTGCCGGTCTCGCGCAGGATGATCCCGAGCGCGCTCGACGTCGCGGACGTCGTCACCGTCACCAGGCTGAGCAGCACCATCAGCAGCGCGATGCCGTCCCAGTGCGCGTGGAAGCCGAACGGGATCGCGACGAGCACGACGATCAGCGCGGGGATGACCATCACCACCACGTCCCGCAGGGCGGTGCCCAGGATGAGCGCCAGGCGGCTGACCGGCGTGACCCGTAGCCGCTCGATGACGCCGGCTTTGAGTTCGTCGATGACGATCCAGCCGGCGCCCATGCCTGTGCCGAACGCCAGCAGGGCCAGGATGCCCGGCACGAAGACGTCCAGCACATCGCCCTCGCCGAAGCCCGGACCGCCCGTAAACGCATCGAGCACCGGGGCGAAGAGCGCCAGGTAGAGCAGGGGCGTGCTCAGGCCCAGGACGACCCAGACGGGCTGGCGGAGCGTCTCCAGGAACTTGCGCCGGAAGAGGAGCCACAGGTGTCGCATCATCGTCAAGCCTCCATCTTCTGCGTGTCGCCCGCGTCGCGCAGCGAGCGGCCGGTTTGAGCCAGGAAGACATCGTCGAGCGTCGGCGTCGCCAGCGTGAGCGTCTCGAGGTTGACGCCGGACTGCGCCAGCCGCTCGAAGATCAGCGGCAGCGTGCGCGCACCATCCTCGACGTACAGGCGAATGCGCCCGCCGTCGATGCGCGCTTCCCGCACGTCCGGCAGGACGGTCAGGTCCTGCTGCAGGCATTCGAGGGCGTATCCGTTGCTGCATGGCTCGATCGTGACGACGTCGCCGGCGAGCTGATGCTTCAAGGCGCGCGGCGTGCCCGTCACGACGATCTGCCCGTGGTCGATGATCGCCAGCCGGTCCGAGAGCGCGTCGGCTTCTTCCAGGTAGTGGGTCGTCAGGAAGATCGTCGTGCCCGCCTGGCGCAGCTCGCGCAGCTGATCCCAGAGATTCGCGCGGTTCTGGGGATCGAGCCCGGTGGTTGGCTCGTCGAGGAAGAGCACGGCCGGCCGGTGGACGATACCCAGCGCGATATCCAACCTCCGGCGCTGGCCGCCGGAGTAGGTTTGCACCACGCGGTCGGCGAACGGGCCCAGCTCGAAGATCTGGATCAGTTCCTCAGCGCGCTGGGCAGCGGCGCTCGGGCTGGCGCCGTAGAGCTGCGCCTGCAACAGCAGGTTCTCGCGCCCGGTCGCCTGAGGATCGCTCCCCCCGACCTGGCTCACGTAGCCGATCTGGCGGCGCACTTCGTCTTGCTGGCGGCTGACGTCGTAGCCGGCCACCCACGCTTCGCCCGAGTCGATTGGCAGCAGCGTGGCCAGCATGCGGAGAACGGTCGTCTTGCCGGCTCCGTTGGGACCGAGG
>DATGQR010000339.1:0-7385 GCA_035304105.1 Thermomicrobiales bacterium
GGTGGCGCTGAGTCCAACGAGACGGCGATCAAGATCGCGCGCTACTACTGGGCGCTCAAGGGCAAGCCCGAAAAGATCACGATCATCTCCCGGATGATCGGTTACCACGGCATCGCGATGGGTGCGCTGTCAGCGACCGGAATGCCGCCGTTCTGGGAGAAGTTCGGGCCACGCCCGGAGGGCTTCGTGCACCTGATGGCGCCCTACCCATACCGCAACGCAGACGACCCGAACGACGACGTCGGCTTCGTCGATAAGCTGGTCAAGGAACTCGAGGAGACGATCGAGCGGGTCGGCGCGGACAACATCGCCGCAATGATCGCCGAGCCGATCCAGGGCGCGGGAGGCGTGATCGTGCCGCCCGAGGGCTACTGGGATCGGGTGAGCGAAGTCTTGAAGGCGAACGACATCTTGCTGATCGCCGACGAAGTGATCACCGGCTTCGGCCGAACCGGGATGATGTTCGGCGCTCAGACCTACGACTTCCAACCAGACATCGTCTCGATTGCAAAGGGCATTAGCTCGGGTTACATCCCGCTCGGCGCGGTCGGCGTCAGCGACGAAATTTATGAGACGATGCTGGAGCCGGATGCCATGTTCATGCACGGCTTCACTTATTCGGGCCATCCTGTCGCCTGCGCTGTGGCCGTCCGCAACATCGCTATCCTGGAAGATGAGGACCTGGCATCGAATGCCCGCGAGCAGGGTGAGTTCTTGCTCTCTCGGCTTGAGGAACTGCTGCCGCACCAGAACGTCGGCGACGTACGCGGCAAGGGGTTGATGCTCATGGTCGAGGTCGTCAAGGACAAGGACACCAAAGAACCGTTCACGACGGCTGACGATGCGGGGCCGCGGCTGGCCCAGGCGGTTCGCAAGCACGGGATTATCCCCTTCGCCAGCGAGAAGGGCATCATGCTCTCCCCGCCGCTCACCGTGACGCGTGAGGAGGTAGAGCAAATCGCCGAGGCGGTCGAAAAGTCGATCGTCGAGGTGTTCGGCTAGGTTGCGCCGAAACGGAGCTGGGCGCGGAGCGTTCGTGGAGCGCCGCAGGTGACCACGAGCGGACCCGCGCCCGACTTCGAATTCTTCATTCCCCAGCACCCGCGAGTCGGCGGCTTTGCCGGTCGGGAGCGGCGGCGCAAGGAGCGCTACCTGCGGCCGGTCGTTGAGCAGATCGAGCGGTCGATCGCCCGTCACCATCGTCTGCGAGTTGAATACCGCTTCATCTTCGTGCGGCCGGAATTCGATCTTAGCGGAAGCGGCCGCATCCGGCGAACCGACGTCGACAACCTGCTCAAGTTCGTCAATGATCTGCTCACCGGCGTCGTCTGGGAGGATGACAGCCAGATTTTTGAGCTGCTGGCGGTGAAGGAGCACGGCGACGAGGCCGGGATCGCGGTGCGTGTCTGGTTGTGGGGTGAAGACGAGCCCGTTTAGTCGAAGGTCACCTTGCCCCGCGCGAAGCGCCGCCAGAGTAGGGCGATCAGCGCGGCGTTGGCCGCGACGATCAACGGCGAGCCGAGCAAGATCATCTTCATCACTTCCCCGGAGCCGACCATGCCGGCGATGCCCTCGCGGAGCGCGTCGCGGTCCTGACCGGTCGTGGCATCGAGGAAAGAGCCGCGGAAGGCCAGGCCGGGAGCGATCAGGATCGGCATCAAGAACCAGGAAATGCGACGCGCCGCCTGCTGCACCGTCGGCGCGCCAACCGAGAGCAGCATCCCGCCGCTGGCGAACAGGAACGCGACGCCGAGCGTCAACGTCGAGCCTGCCGCGACGACCTCGACGGGGTACCAGAACGGCCCCGTCGAAGCGTAAAAGGCATTCGTGGTCAGCAGGCCGAGCGCCGGGATGGCCAGCGCGATCGTCCAGGGAACCAGGGCCACGACTGCGAGCTTGCCGATCAGGATCCCGGCGTCGGAGAGGCGCGTCGTGAAGAGGATCTCGCCAGTATGACGTTCGCGCTCCCCCGCGATGGCGTCGGCCGAGCGCTGGGCGACCAGAATTGGCAGCACGGCCGCCATCGCAAGCCAGTACATCAATGAGTACTGGTTCCCCTGGCTCCAAAACCAGCTCGCTATCGCCGACATTTGTAGGCCCATCAACAGGATCACGACGACGGCCAGCGCCAGCCAGCCGCGCCACTCACGCACCAGGGCCCGCGCTTCAACTACCTCTTTCCAGGCGACGGCGGCAGCATCGCGCAGGATGCGGACGACAGGCGACTCGCCGTGGAAATCCAGCGCAGCCGGCGCGGCGCTCTCATAGGCGAGCGTCGGGTGCTCGGTAATGGAGGCCGCCCGCGTGGGACCGGGCACGGGGGCGGCATCGGAGCGGGCTGGTTGGTCGGGAGCGAACGTGCGCATCAGCCGGGATCGCGTGAAGCGCATCGCCGTGAAGCCATAGACCACAGCGGTGGCTGCGAGCAGTCCGAACATGGAGCCAAACATCGCGATGGCCCACAGGGCGCGCTCGGACGGCCGATCCACCGCGTCGATTCGCAGCCCGGTCGTCTCAGCGGCGACCGCGGCAAAGATTGTTCCCATGATGATGATGACGATGACCGGAATGAGAAGGAGGACAGGCAGGATCGACGTCACTACGATGACGCGCAGGTTGGCCTGCCGCACGGTGGGCGCATTCATTGAGAGAAGCAGCGCGGTGAGCGTGCCGAGAAGTGTCAGGAGGAAGCTGATGAGCGAGCCCGCAGTGACCACGCCGAGCGGGTAGCCGACGAGCGTTCCACTCCAGATGGTTACTGCGTTGAGCACCACCAGCACGCCCAGCGCCAGTCCGGCGGCCGAGAGCCACGATTGCACGGCGATCGCCAGGACTTTGCCGTTCAAGATGGCGCGCTCTGGCAGGCGCGTCGAGAGTAGCGTCTCGAGCGTGTGGCGCTCGCGCTCGCCCGCGATGGTGTCAGTGGCCATCGTTACAGCCGAGCCGAGCGGGAGCCAGCACCAGATCCAGATCAAGAGGACCGGATGCGCGTTGCTCAGTTGCTGGTGGACGCCGAAGGCGATCTCCAGACCCACAAGGGTGAGCGCGGTGGCGGTAAGACCCAGGAGCAGCCGGCGGCGATCCTCGAACTGGGCGAGGTTCTGCCGCGCCTCGCGCCAGAAGACGGTCCAGCTGTCAGTCAGCATGTTGACTCGACACCAGGGTGAGGAAGGCGTCTTCCAGTGTGCCGCGCTCCGGCCGCACCTCGTCGATTCGCGCGCCGCAACGCACCAGCACGGCCACGATCTCGCCGGGTTCGGCAGGCTCCTCCAGGTCGACGTTGAGCTTGCCGCCGTCATACTCCGCCGACAGCACGCCCGGGATGCGGAGCACTTGTGTCAATGTCTCGGGCGCCAGCGGACTGGTCGCGATGGTGACCCGGCTCGCACCGACGAGCGCCAAGAGTTCGTCGGTCTTCCCGGCGGCGATCAGCTTGCCGTGGTAGATGACGGCCACGCTGTCGCAAATCTTCTCAGCCTCGGCCAGGTTGTGTGTGGTGAGGAATACGGTCACGCCATCGGAACGAGCGAGCTGCGCCAGGTCGCGGCGCAGCGCTGCGGAGGCAACGGGGTCGAGCCCGGCGGTCGGCTCGTCGAGGAAGACGAGAGGCGGGTGGTGGAGCAACGTGCGGGCGATTGCGAGTTTCTGGCGCATGCCGCGGCTCCATCCGCCGATGCGTTCCTTGCGTCGCTCCCAGAGCCCGAGGTGTTCGAGCAAGGTGCGGATGCGGCGCTCGCGCTCGTCGCGCCGGAGCCGCCAGATGCGGGCGAAGAACTCCAGGTTCTCTTCGGCGGTCAGGCGCTCGTACAGACCCGGGTGCTCGAGGAGCGCCCCGGTGCGCGCGCGGATCTGATCCCCGCAGGTTGCGCTGTCGTAGCCCAGCACGGTCGCCGCGCCACTGGTTGGCGGCAGAAGGCCGAGCAGCAGCCGGATCGTCGTCGTCTTCCCGGAGCCATTAGGACCCAAGAAGCCGAAGACAGTGCCGGGCTCGACCCTGATCGACAGGTCATCGACAGCCCTGGTCGTCTCGAAATCGCGGGTCAGTCCATTCGTCTCGATCGCCGGCTGAGTCATGGGGCTGTCTGCTCCGCTTCTGCCGCGGCTGATGGTGTAGCTCCAGGACCAACGATTGCACATCACGAGCCAAGTGGAAACCGCCGAAAGTGCCCAATTCGTCCTCAGTTGGGGGAGAATGGGAGGCTTGACAGAAGTGGATGGCTGCCAAACAATGCTGCCATCGGCAGGTACTTTTATTTCGATGCGCTTCGGGCGACAACCAGCGATGCTCCGCCGGCCGGGTGTGTTGCCCGAGCGTCGGGTGTCTAGAAGTGTGGCGCAGCCGCAAAAATGAGAAGGCGAGGGAGTGTGATGGCCCAGATTGTCGATGACGACGCCAGGCAGGATACCAGCGTCGATCGGTTCCACGATTTCCTCGTCGCTAAGGGCAAGCTCGCGCCAAACCATGCCGGTGATCGGGATGACCGCATCTTCAACGCGGCCATGAGTTGTATCGAACTTTCGCTGCGTCCGTACGACCGGCGCTTGTTGGCCCGTTCGCTCCATGACGCCGACAGGCTCGAAGCGTTGCTCGAAGATCGTCCCGGCGTGCCGGTGGCCGATGATGGCGTGTCGATCTTCACCCCAGCCGAGTTCCGTGAGTTCGTGTCGCTTGTCGAGCGTGAGGTTCCACAGCCCGGGCCGGAGGGCCCGGTGCCGGCGCTATTTCGGAACGGCGCGCACCTGATCGCGGCCTCGTACCTATGGGAGCGCGAAGATCTGGCTCCCGTCTTCCACCGCATCGCCTTCGACCTGCGCGTGTCGCTGCGGCTGCTCGACGACCTGCTCGGCTGGGTCGAGAGCGGCAAGCGCGGTGACCGTATCGAGACGCTGCGGGAAGCGCGCAGCCGCATGGACGCGATGGAGGCTGAGCAGCGCAGCCACCACGAGCGGGTACTTGGCGAGCTGGGAAGTATCGCCGAGGCCGTGGGCGCGCTGCGGGCAGATCTGACCACTGGCGCCGAAGCCGACATCCTTCGGGATGTCCAGGGAGAGATCGCGGCCATGCGCGCTGAACTGCGACAGCTCGCCGAGGCGAGTGCCGGCGACGACGCGCTGCACGCCGTCGCGCGGGACATCGAGGCGCGTATCACCGGTCTGTCTGACGTCACGACGCAGGTCGTTCAGGGGCAGCAGGAGATCGTGCGGATGCTCATCGAGATCGAGAAGGACCGGGAGGGGCCGAACGAGGAAGAAATGGAGAGCGCGATCGACCAGCTGCGCTCGCTAATGTTGATTGGCCTGGTCGGTATCGCCGTCGTCGCGATCCTCGTCATCGTCTCGATCACCACCGGCTAGCGGGCTGTGTGCCTGCCGTCACCAGATCGATTTGCACGTAAACCACCTCGGGCCCGTCGTCGCCTTCGGCCAACCCGAAGGCGATCGGCGGCACGCGCGACGTCGACGGGTCGAAGAGCGTGCCACGAAAGCAGACGCTTGCCGATTGCCATTCACGCGGACAGGGCGTCACTCCTACCTGGACGCGCGCCCGGGCTGAGTTTGGCGGCAGGTCGCGGAAATACTGGACGACGTTTTCGACATCCGCGCGGGCATCGCGATCGGCGAAGATCATCGCCTGGCCGGCCGAGCGGGCGAAGAACACGGCCGAGGTGAACTGCAATGCCGTTCGCTGGAACTGCTCGTCCGGCAGGTCGTTCTGGCGGCGCTCCAGGAGGATTGCCTGGAGGATTGGAATCAACAAGAGAACCACGATGACCAGCACCGCAGCGGCGATGACGACGCGCTGGCGCAGCGAGAGTGGGTCCTCCTGCTCGACCACGACCTCCTCATCGTGGTTGGTGAACCAGGGCGGCACTTCCGGTTCGTGGCCGTTCGGCGGGTCAGGAGCTGAGATCACGACATAATCCTGAGCTTTAGTTCGGTCTAATAAACGTTGAAGGGCGGCCTGGAAATGTCGAGGTGACCGGCGTCAATCGCCGTGGGCGGCCGCGGCGCGCGGCGCCGATAGTAGATAACCACTGAAGGTCACGGCCGCGATAGCAATGATCGCCGCCAGCGCGATGCCCGAAAATCCGACGACCGCCTGGACACCGAAGGCATCGACGAGCGCGCCCATCGGCAGGAGCACGATCGGCATCAGCGACCAGGTCATGCCGTAGATCGCCATCACCCGCCCAAAGATCGCACGATCGGCGTACATGGCGACCATCATGCGATTGAGCGTCAAGTAGCCGGTGCTAAAGAAGCCGACGAAGGCCAGCAGCACCATCGACACGGTATACGAGCTTGAGAACGCGAAGACGGCCAGAAATATGCCGAACAGCACGCCGCTGAGCATCTGGAGTCGACCCATGTGCGGCGAGTTGGACAGATACGCGACGACGACCGAGCCGATGATGGCCCCGAGCCCAACAGAGGTATACATAAAGCCCAACTGGCTCTCGCTGATGTCGAGCACGTCCTTCTGGAAGATGGGCAGGAGTGACTGGAACGGCATCCCGAGCAGGATCGGGATGTAGGCCAACGCCAGCAGGGCGAAGAGCGCGCCATGCCGGTAGATGTAGCGGAATCCTTCGGCCATCTCGGCGACCGCGCCCTTCTTGGAGGGAGCGCCGCGCAGCCCCTTGGGGAGCGAGTAAAGCAGGACGACGGCGACTCCGTATGCAACGGCGATCGCGATGAACGCCAGGCTGGGCTCGATCGAGAGCAGGACGCCGGCCAGGGCCGGGGCGACGACGCGATTGATGTTGCGGCCGGTGGATTCCAGCGCCATGGCGTTGGGCACCTGCTCCTGAGGGACAAGGTCAGGGACGAGCGCGGTGCGCACGGGCATCGTGAATGGCGTCGCGAAGCCCTGGAGCAAGCCGAGGACGGCCAAATGCCAGACCTGGATGACGTCGGTGACGACCAGCAAGGCGTTGATCGCGGCGAGGATGAATACTGCGGACTGGGAGTAGACCAGCAGCTTGCGCTTATCGAAGCGGTCGGCCGCCACGCCGCCAAGCGGCGACAGGACGAGCTGAGGGATGCCGCGAACGGCCGTGACGATGCCGAGTGCCAGGCCGGAGTCAGAAAGCTCGTAGGCGAGCCAGGCGCGGGCCACGAGGTCGATCTGCATGGCGCCGATCGAGAACAGCATGCCGAGCCAGAGCAGGCGGTACTGGTCGTAGCCCAGCGATTCAAAGCCTCGCGTCAGGCTCGCCAGCCCTCGTCGTTGTTTCGTCGTCGTTCCGGCCAGTTTCGTCCCTCACCAATGTCGACGTCTTGTCTGAGTAATACAACCAGTGAGCATAGCCTATTAGCGGGCTGCAGTGTCTGTTGCGTTAGGGGAGGTTCTCGACCAGGTCGGCGAACTCATCGATGGTGTA
>DATGQR010000340.1:0-8358 GCA_035304105.1 Thermomicrobiales bacterium
CACGGGCGAGTGGCGTCTCTCAGGATACCACGGGCGGCCGGCTGCATGCCGAAATCGCGGAATATCGAGCCCGCCCCAAGCTTTACAGAGCGCCGGAACGTCGTGTACCCTCAGGTCAATAATGAGACTGAGTATCAATAAGGATGGGTGAACGGGGATGGGCGAGGTGATGACGGTCGGCAGGTGGCGTCCAGCGTTCGCGGCTCTCACTCTGGTGACGATTCTGCTCCTGGCCGCGTGCGGATCGGATCGCGACGGCTTCCAAGCCGCTGACGGCCGGATCAGCGTCGTCACCTCGACTACGGTCGTCGCCGCGCTCGCCACCGAGGTCGGTGGGGAGGCGGCGGAGGTGCGCGCGCTGATTGGCCCTGGCATCGATCCACATACCTTTGAGATCACCCCTGGCGATGCCCGGACGATCTCCGACGCGGATGTGGTCTTGCTCATCGGCCTGGGGTTGGATGACTTCCTGATCGACCATGTCGAGAGCGTTGGAAACGGGGTATCGGTCGAGATCGTGACAGCCGGCATCGACCTCCTAGAGGCCGGCGGCCACGCGCACGACCACGGGCACAATGATGATCACGACCACGGCGGCGTCGACCCGCACGTCTGGCAGGACCCGCTGCGCGTCAAGACGATGGTCGACAACATCGCCGCCTCGCTGGCCGAGGTTGATCCCGAGCGGGCAGACGAATACGCACGAAATGCCGAGCGCTACAGGCAGACGCTCGACGAGACCCACGCCGAGATCCAGGCGCTCATCGACCAGATTCCGGCCGAGCGGCGCAAGATCGTCACCAACCACGACGCGTTCGCCTATTTCGCCGACCGCTACGGACTGGAGGTGATCGGCACGGTCATCCCTGGTACGTCGTCCGAAGCCGACCCATCTGCCGGCGGATATGCCGAGCTGGTGGAGCTGATCCGTGCCGAGGGAGTGGAGGTCATCTTCACTGAGGACCTGCTCGACCCGCGGGTCGCCGAGCGGCTGGCGTCCGATGCCGGCATCGAGGTCGTCCACGGGCTCTACTCCGAGCAGGTGGGCGAGCCGGGCAGCGGCGCCGAGACGGTTCACGGTATGCTGCTGGCGAATGCCCGCAAGATCAGCGAAGCACTGCGCTGATTTGTATCCCCCGGCGGGTGACGTCATGCGCTTGGGTGTGCTTTCGTTGAGGGACGCTGCACTCCGAAAGGACGACCGCCATGCAGACCTCCGACCAGCGACACGCGCCGGCTCTTCCAGCCGCCACGACCGTCGGGCGGGTGCGGCTGCGTGTCCGCGACCTGGACCGCGCGCTGGCCTTCTACGGCGATTTCCTGGGGTTCCGCGAGATCGAGCGCGAGGATTCAAGCGCCAAAATCAAAGCCGGCGGTGAATTGCTCTTCGAGCTGCGCGAGGTCCCGGGCATCGGCCCGGCCCCGCGGCGGGCGGCCGGCCTCTACCACGCCGCGATCCTGCTCCCGGAGCGCTCCGACCTGGCGCGCATAAGCCGCCACTTCATCGAGAACGAATTTCCCTTCGGCCAGGCCGACCATGCCGTCAGTGAGGCGCTCTATCTCGACGACCCGGACGGCAACGGGCTGGAGATCTACGTCGACCGGCCGCGCGACGAGTGGCCGATGGTCGGTAACAGCGTCCAGATGGTCACCGATCCGATCGATTTCCACGGTCTCCTCGGGCTGCTGATGGGCGAAGACGACCGCTGGGAGGCGATGCCCGACGGCACGACGATCGGCCATATTCACCTCCGGGTCAGCGACCTTGACCAGGCGCGCGCGTTCTACGTGGACACGCTCGGCTTCGACGTGATGCAGGACAACTTTCGTGGCGCGCTCTTCGTCAGCGCCGGCGGTTATCACCACCACCTCGGCATGAACATCTGGGAGAGCCGCGGCCAGAGGGTCGCGGGCCAGGACGTCGCCGGGCTCGACCGCTTCGCCATCATTCTGCCCGACCGCGAGAGCTGGGCCGAAGTCGTCGCCCGCATTGCCGAGCACGCGCCCGACTCCGGCGACACCTTCCTCGGCCACGACCCAGACGGCATCGAGTTCGAGCTGACCTACGCCAGATAGCTCGATTAGCTGACGGACTGGAATTGAACGAGACTACCGCGGCCATGTAGGGGCATGATTCATCATGTCCGACTCGTTCCCCCATAGGTTAGCCGGTGATGTGTGCCGGGCGGGATGAATCACGCCTTTACAGCATCGCGTTTCTCTCAGAGAGACGTCGTGGTGAAAAGCTCCGCTTCGGCAGAGAGGCAGATTGTGGGTGGCTGTGATCAGTCACGGCGTGTACGTAAGCTGGGTTTATATGCACCAACGCTGATATCCAGCTCGGCTCAGTCGGACATTCGGTACTCGTCGGTCATTCTTGAACAGGAAAGCTGGATCCTGGTTGAGGATTCCGACGCGTTCAGGGAGCGCGTGATGGAGTCGGGCATCCGGTTGCCTGACTTTGTGATTGTGGATGACATATTGGAACGTCGCTCACTCTTCGGTGACGTCCTCGGCTGCCTGTCGATTTCGAATGGGCGCACTAGCAGCTTCGCCGGTTGGTACGCCAGCCCCACCTGGTTTCAATCAGAAACGGCCTGCCCAACCCAACGGTCGGGACATAGCCCGACCAGGTAACAACGGCAGTCCCTGGCATGGCGCACATTCACTTACATGCAACCGGAGAACAGTGAGGGTCCGTCCTGTATGGACGGACCCTCACTGTTCTCCGGTGAGTGAAGCAGTTACGCGCCGTTGCTGAGCGCCTTGACGACACGCTCGGGTGTCAGCGGCATCTCGGTGATGCGCGTGTTCGTGGCGGCCGCGACGGCGTTCGCGATGGCCGCCGGGCCGGGGACGATCGGTGGCTCGCCGACGCCCTTGGCGCCGAAGGGGCCGGAGCGCGACGGGATTTCGATGATGATCGTCTCCATCGAGGGCACCTGGTCGGCCTTCGGCAGGCCATAGTCCATCAGCGTCTCGCTGACCAACTGGCCGTCCTCACCGTAGGTCATCATCTCGTAGAGCCCGAAGCCGATCGACTGCACCGTGCCGCCGATGATCTGGCCTTCTACCGCGGCCGGGTTGAGCGCCCTGCCGACGTCCTGGATCGTGACGTAGTTGGTCAAGCGCACCTGGCCGGTCTCGCGGTCGACCTCAACCTCGGCGATCTGGCCGGAGAAACCCGGCGCGCGATCGTTGTGGGCTGACTTGCCGACGCCATAGACCGGCTCGTAGCGCGCGCCGAAGCCCATGCTCATCGTCGCGATCTGGGCGATCGACAACTCCTGGTCGGTGCCCTTGACCCGCACCTTGCCGTCGACCATCTCCAGGTCATCGGGCGAGGCTTCGAACTCGGCGGCGGCGATCTCCAGCACCTGCTGGCGGGCGGCCTCGGCGGCCTTCATCACGGCCGGGCCGACGGTGAAGGTCGTCTTCGAGCCGCCGGCCATGCCGGCGTAGGGCGCGCTGTCGGTGTCGGCGTTTTCGACCTTAACCTTGTCCAGATCGGTGCCGAACATCTCGGCCACGAGCATGGCGAAGGTCGTGTTGGTGCCGGTGATGTCGCTGTGGCCCACCTGGAGCACCAGCGAGCCGTCGGTATTGAGCTTGACGTTGGCGGCACAGGGCTCGATGCCGCCCGGCCAGCCGCCGATGGCGACGCCGACGGCGCGGTCCGGGTTCTGGCCGCGGTTCTTCCAGAGCGGGTGGTCGCGGATCGTTTCCAGCACCTTCTTGAGTCCGATGCGCGGCCAGGGCACGCCGTTGACCTGCGGGTCGCCCTCGTCGGAGGCGTTCTGAAGCCGGAACTCGACCGGATCAAGCTCCAGCTTGGTTGCCAGCTCGTCGATTGCCTGCTCGATGGCGAACGTCGCCTGGGGCGCGCCGGGGGCACGGTAGGCGCCGACGCCCGGCTTGTTGGTCAGCACCTCGAAGGCGTCGACGTGCAGGTTGTCGGTCTTGTAGTAGCTGCCCAGCAGGATCGCGCCGATATTATAGGGGCTGGCCGAGTAGCAGCCGGAGTCGAAGACGAGGCGCGACTGCAGCGCGGTGATCGTGCCATCCCGCTTCGCGCCAATCTTGACGTCGATGACCGCGCCGGGCGCCGGGGTGGCGGCCATGAACTCTTCGGCGCGGTTGTAGACGATCTTGATGGGCCGGCGCTCGCGCAGCGCAAGCCAACCGGCCAGCGGTTCAAGCAGCACCGACTTCGAGCCGAAGCCGCCGCCGACCTCCATGTTCTGGACCTTGATGTCGTTCTCGTTCATGCCCAGCACCGCGGCGGTCGACTTGCGGGTATAGAACTGGCCCTGAGTCATGGTGTAGATCGTCAGCTTGCCCAGCGGATCCGGCACGGCGATCGAGGCGTGCGGCTCAATGTAGCCCTGGTGGACGAAGTTGGTCCGGTAGGTGCGCTCGACGATCGCGTCGGCCTCGGCGAAGCCCTGCTCGACGTCGCCGCGCTTGAAGCGCACCGAGTTGGTGACGTTGTCGGAGTAGGCGCTGAGGTCGATTGTGTCGGCCCCGCCGCCGACTGCAGCGTGCGCCTCACCCTCCGACCAGTCGGCGCTGCCGGCCTTGGGCCGGATCACCGGCGCGTCCTTTTCCATCGCCTTGAGCGGGTCGACCACCGCGCCGAGATCGCGATACTCGACCTGGACAAGATCGACGGCCTCCAGGGCGGCGGCGTCGCTCTCCGCCAGGACGACGGCGACCGGCTGGCCGTAGTAGAGCACTTTGTCGCGAGCCAGCATCGAGTGGTGACGGTCGGACGGCTCCGGGCCGTCCGGGTGGGTGTCTTTGCCGGTGTAGACGGCGACGACGCCAGGGACCTCCAGCGCCGCGCTGGCATCGATCGAGACGATCTCGGCATGTGCGTAGCGGCTGTGGACGAGTCGGCCATAGAGTTGGCCGTGGAAATTCAGGTCGTCGACATACCTGGTGGCGCCTGTGACCTTCTCGCCACCTTCGATCCGTTTCGTTGCCTTTCCAATGACAGATGGGGTTGCGGTCATTCTGCCTCCGTGTTCCGGGTTCTTTACCACACCGGGTATTGTAGAGGAGGGCTGCAAACGGGGGAACACCGGCAGGATCCGCCGTCACACCCGGTTTCTGGGCTAGAATCGCAGAAAGCCTGCCTTATATGAGGAAAAGAGGAGAGGTTGTAATGACTGTCACGCGTGCGCCCAGCCTCGGTTTCGAGACGACCAATAGGGTCCTGAACGAGAACCGCCTCTTCGAGCCGGAGCCGGAAGTCGTCGAGAACGCCAATATCACCGCCTACATGCGTCGGAAGGGCTTCAGCGACTACCGTAGCTTCCACCAGTGGACCATCGAGAACCTGGACGAGTTCTGGGCTGACATGGCCGAAGGGTTGGAGTGGTTCCAGCGCTGGGACGAGGTCTATCGCTGGGATCCGGAGACGCCCAAGGTCGAGTGGTTCATCGGCGCCAAGACGAACATCACGGTCAACGCGCTCGACCGTCACAAGGGCACGCCGGTCTGGAATAAGGTCGCCTATTACTGGATCGCTGAAGACGGCGAGACGAAGACGCTCTCCTATGCCGACATTTACCGCGAGGTGAACCGCTTCGCCAGCGTGCTCCAGAACATGGGGCTCCAGAAGGGCGACCGGGTCATCATCTACCTGCCGCGCATTCCCGAGCAGTTCATCACGATGCTGGCCTGCGCGCGGCTGGGCGTGGTCCACTCGGTGGTCTACTCCGGCCTCTCGGCCCAGGCGTTGCGTGACCGCGCCGAGGATGCCCAGGCCAAGCTCGTCATCACTGCCGATGGCTTCAAGTTCCGCGGCTCGATCGTGCCGCTCAAGGACATCGTCGACCGCGCCGTGCGCGAGAGTCCGACCGTCCGCAACGTCATCACGATCAAGCGCGCCGGCAATGAGATCAACTGGTTCAGTGACCGCGACCGCTGGTACCACGACCTGATGCAGAGCGCCCGGGACTACGTCGAGCCCGTCCCGCTGGATAGCGAAGACTGGCTCTACATGCTCTATACCTCCGGCTCGACCGGCAAACCGAAGGGCATCGTCCACGTTCACGGCGGCTATCAGGTCGCGCTGGACATGACGATGCGCTTCGTCTTCGACCTGAAGCCGAGCGACATCTACTGGTGCTCGGCCGACCCCGGCTGGGTCACCGGACATTCCTACATCGTCTACGGCCCGCTGATCGTCGGCGCGTCGAGTGTCGTCTACGAGGGCGCGCCGGACTTCCCCGACCCGGGACGCATCTGGAGCCTGATCGAGCGCTACAACGTGACGATCTTCTACACCGCGCCAACGGCGATCCGCTCGATGATGCGGCTTGGCGAAGTCTGGCCCGGGAAGTATGACCTCTCGACCCTGCGCCTGCTCGGCACCGTCGGCGAGCCGATCAACCCGGAAGCCTGGATGTGGTACCGCAAGGTTGGCGGCGATCGCCCGGTAGTCGATACCTGGTGGCAGACGGAGACGGGCATGATGATGATCTCGCCGACGATCATCACGACGACCAAGCCGGGGTCGGCCACGCTGCCGCTGCCGGGCATCGACGCCGACGTCGTCGACAGCAACGGCAACAAGGTCAGCGCCAATGAAGGCGGTTACCTGATCGTCCGCCGCCCGTGGCCCGCCGTGATGCGTGGCATCTTTGGCGATCCGCAGCGCTACGCGTCGTACTGGCACACGATCCAGGTCGACGGCGAGCCGGTCTACTTTGCTGGCGACGCCGCTCACCGCGACGAGGACGGGTACTTCTGGATCCAAGGGCGCGTCGACGACGTGATCAGCAAGTCGGGCTATCGCCTGGGTTCCAGCGAGATCGAGAGCGCGCTGGTCAGCCACCCGGCGGTCGCTGAGGCTGCGGTGATCGGCAAGCCGCACGAGGTCACCGGCGAGTCGATCAAGGCCTTCGTCACGCTGCGCGCCGGTCACAGCGGCGACCAGGAGATGATCCGAGCCCTGCGCCAGCACGTCCGCGAGTCGGTCGGCCCGATCGCGATGCCCGAGGAGATCGAGTTCCGCGCGAGCCTGCCGAAGACCCGCTCCGGCAAGATCATGCGTCGCGTCCTCAAGGCCGAAGAGCTCGGTCTCGAGATGGGCGACCTGTCGACACTCGAAGAGTAGGGAACGGGGGCAGAGGAAGACGAAGAGGCGAGCCTGGGTGGCGAAAGCGGCGCGGTCACATCGCGATCTGGTGGTGTGGCAAAAGGCCATGGATTTGGTCGAAGAGGTCTATCGGCTGTCCGGCCAGTTTCCGGCTGAGGAGCGCTTTCGCCTCTCCTCTCAGATTACCCGGGCCGCCATCTCAGTTCCCTCGAACATAGCAGAAGGAAACGCACGTGGGTCGCGTAACGACTACGTGCGTTTCCTATCTATCGCTAAGGGTTCATTGATGGAGACGGAAACCCAGGTCATGCTCGCGGTCCGTCTCGGATACGTGAATGAGGCGTCAGCCGAACCCGCCCTCAACCTCATCGTAGAGATCAGCAAGATGCTGACAGCGATGAGGAACCGCCTGCTCGACGAGAACCTGCTTAGCTCAACTGTTCCCTGTTCCCTTTTACCTATTCCTCAAGCTTCTCCCGCACGCAGTCGAAGACCTGCTTGCTCATGCGGTCGGCGACGGGGTTGATCAGGCGCCCGCCGACGCCAGCGAGGCGGCCGCTGATCTGAGCGTCGGTGGTCCAGTTCATGACGGTGACGCCGTCCTCCCCGTCGGCCAGCTCCATAGTGGCTGTCATCGTCACCGAGGAGCCGGGCGCGTTGCCGCTTGCGCGGATGACGGCGCGGTTGGGCTCGTCGCGCTCGACCCACTCGCAGTCGAAGTCGAAGACGCTGCGAATGAAACCGACCCCGGCGCGGACTTTCACCTTGAAGCGGTTCTCATCCACAATCTGGACGCCGTCACCCTCCAGCCCGGGCGCGCACTGAGCGATCTGGTTCGGGTCGGTGACAAATGCCCATACGCGCTCGCGGGGCGCCTTGATTCGCTCTTCGCCACTGAATTGCATCGTTATCCCCCTGTCTTGGTGTTGATGGACACGCGAATGATGTCTTCCGGCATCCTACCATCCATACCAGTGTCCAGCGGCTGAGCGCCAAGGCCAGGGCTGAAGCCACCGGCCGCTCAACTGATGTCATCTCCGATGCTGGGAGGCGCGTCGCGTGAACGCAGCTACCGGCCGATGACGCTGGGGCGGGGTATCTTCGCGAGCCGATGGCCCGGGGCGCAATAACGCGCAACCTGTTGGTTGCGTAATTAGATCAGACGTGCTACCCTTCGGTTGCGTTTACACCGAGGCGTGGCGGCAATGAGGCGGCCACGCAATGAAACGGAGCGGAGCCGATGACCGAGA